>QMYF01000015.1 GCA_003662515.1 Candidatus Hecatellales archaeon
CCAAATTTACTATGGCTTCAACCTTTTCGGAGGCTTTGAGATTGCTAGGGCTATCCACATGCTGGCAGCCATCCTCCTAGCCATCTGGTATCTTCCCGTCCAATTCTACTATCTGATAGCCACCGGGGAAATCAGGGATTTCCTGCTCTCCTTCGACGATATACGCTTCCAGTTTTATGCTGTTGGAAACTTCATGAAGCTTTTCCGCTTCTACCCTGTTTACTCCATCTATGACACCATGCGCCGCCAATACTTCAGAAAATATAATGCTGGGCAGAAGTTTCTCTTCTGGCTTGACCTTGTAGCCGTACTGCTCATAGGCTTAACGGGAATAGCCATGTATTGGCCCGACTTTTTCGCAGGTTTCCTTCCGCTCATCGGCTGGGCGGGAGGCCTAGCCCTTATCCGTTCCATTCACTTCTTCCTCTTCTGGTATTTCATTGCAACCACTGCTGTCCACGTGTATTTGGGCATGATACCGGTGAACTGGGAGCATTTCAAGTCGATTTTCACCGGGAAATCTAGGGAGAAGGCTAAGCCGGCTATAACCTCGCTTAGAAAGCGTAGGTAGGCTTAAGGAAAGATTTTTCACCAGCCTCCCCCTCCCTTATCCTAGCCTTCTCCGCGTGGGGGAGCCTGGAGCATGGAAAGAATTACCATGAGCCATGGGGCAGGAGGCATCTTAACCCTTCAACTCATAAAAAAATTCATGCTTAAACATTTGGGCGGAAGCCCCTTCGAGGTTCCGCTGGAAGCTTTAGACGATGCGGCGGTGGTGGAAGACTGGGTTTTAAAGTCTGACGGCCACACGGTTAAGCCGCTGTTTTTCCCTGGGGGAGACATTGGGAGGCTGGCTGTTTCCGGGACGGTGAACGACATAGCCGTTATGGGGGCTGAGCCTGTGGCTTTGGCTGCGGGAATAATCTTGGAGGAAGGCTTACCCTTGAAGGATTTGGAGAGGGTGGTAGCCAGCATGGGGGAAACCTGCAGGGAGGCTGGAGTTTGGATTATTACGGGAGACACGAAGGTGGTTGAGAGGGGAAGCCTTGGAGGCATGGTGATAACCACTTCCGGGATAGGGCGGCGCAGCCAGGCTTTAGAACACAACCTTTCCGTGGTTAAACGTTTCAGGCCTGAGTTTAAGGCTAGGTGGCTTCTAGACTCCAACCTTAAGCCTGGAGACAAAATAATTGTTTCAGGAACCGTCGGCGACCATGGAATAGCTTTGCTCTCCTTCCGGGAGGGCTACGGCTTCGGCTATGAGCTTCAGTCCGATGTGGCCCCCCTCAATAAGCTTGCCTTAAAGCTTCTAGGCGAGGTTGGAGGCATAGTTGCCATGAAGGATCCTACGCGGGGAGGCTTATCCAACAGCCTGAACGAGTGGGCTGAAAAATCTAAGGTTGGAATTCTCATCCGTGAGGAGGCAATTCCCATCCGTGAAGGGGTTAGAGCTGCCTGCGAAATGTTGGGAATCGACCCGTTAGAGGTGGGGAATGAGGGTAAACTTGTGATAGGTGTTGTTCCCGAGAAGGCTGAAGAAGTTTTAGAAGCATTAAGAAGCCATCCTCAGGGCAGAGAAGCGCAGATAATTGGAGAAGCCACCGACAGTTATGAGGGAGTTATCCTTGAGACGGCTATTGGAGGTAGAAGAATTCTTCCTCCACCTGCTGGAGACCCTATCCCCCGAATTTGCTAAGGCCTTTTTACAGCTGCCTAAACCTGTACTTGTATTCTATGTTGCATAGGCCCTCAATGGACACCATGCAGGGGCCTATGGGCCGCCTTGGAGTGCAGGCTTTCCCGAAAAGGGGGCAGTCCCAAGGGTCTGCTACCCCCCGGAGGATTTCCCCGCAACGGCATCCTTCCTTTTCAGGGGAAACGTAGGGTGGAAGCTCCTCCAGCCAGTCTTCATATTTAAGCCTGGCATCATATTTCTCGTATTCCCTTCTCAGCTTCATTCCGGAGGAGGGTATGAGGGGGAAGCCTCTCCACTCCACATTGCAGGCCTCAAAAACCCGGTCCATCGCCTCCAAGGCTTTAGGGTTTCCCTCAAACCTCACGCTCCTCGTATACTCGTTTTCCACCTCAGCTTTCCCTTCGGCAAGCTGCCTGCAAAGCATGTAGACAGCCATGAGGAGGTCCAAAGGCTCAAAGCCTGCTATCACTTGGGGGATGCGGAATCTCCGGGAAATGGGGAGGTAGGGTTTCACCCCTATAATGGTGCTTACATGCCCGGGCTCGATCAGCCCGTTAAGCTTCACCTCCCCCATTTGGAGGAGAGCCTCAATAGCCGGAGGAATATACCGGTGACAGTTCAGAATGGTGAAGTTTTCCGGGGGGTTTGAAAGCAGCACCGCCGCCGTGCTTGGAGCCGTAGTTTCAAAGCCCACAGCGAGAAAAACTGTTTCCAAGCCTCGCTCAGCAAGCTTCAAGGCGTCTTCAACACTGTAAACCACGCGGACATCACAGCCTTCCGCCCTGAGGTCTAGAAGGCTTTTCCCGCCTCCGCAGGGAACCCTTGAAGCGTCGCCGAAGGTGGCTAGGGTTACCCCTTTCCTAGCCAAAACCGCGGCTTCCACATATTCCCGGTCGGTTGTCACGCATACGGGGCAGCCTGGACCCTGCCTTACCTCCACGTTGACCCTGCGGAGAAGCTCGTCCAGCCCGAAGCGCACCAAGGTGTCTTGATGGGTTCCGCAGACATGCATGAACCGAACCTTGCCGAGGTTAAGCCTGCGGATGGCTTCCAGGATTTTCTCGGCGAGGTGGCGGTCTCTAAACTGGAACATTCCCCAGGCTACACCTCGATTTTTATGGATTTCACGATGAACTCTCTTCCCTCCACAATTTTGACTTCTCCCCCACATTTGGGGCAGCGGAGCAGGGGGATTCCCAGGTGAAAGTAGGGGTCATCTTTAACTTCTATTCCGCCTTTATAGCCGCATTTAGGGCATTCCACCAGAGGAGGCTTCTCTTGAACGTTAAGCTTCGACCCCTCCAGCAAGGTGTCTTTGGAGAGGATCTCATAGGCAAACTTCACCTGCTCAGGGTTAAGGAAGCTAAGTCTCCCAATGATGAGGTTAACCTCCACCACCCGTTTGGCCTTCCGCTTTTCAGCCTCAGCTAAAACAAGGTCAACCAGCTGGCTGGCTGCTGAAAACTCGTGCATCCCTCCACTCCTCAACTAAAGATTTAAAACCTCGATAAGCTGGTCCACGCCTAAACCTGTCTTACAGCTTGTCTTAACTATGCTTAGTTTGGGGTTAATCTTCTTTAATTCCTCTTCAAGCTTAGCTACGTTGACTCCCACGATTTCGGCCAGGTCAACCTTGTTTAAGGCCACCACGTCTACTGCTTGGAAGGTTAAGGGGTGCTTAACGATTATGTAGGGGCTGTCGATAACGCTGACAACGGCAACCCTCCTGTGGGCTCCCAAAGGGAAATCCGCTGGACAAATAATATTTCCAACATTTTCAATGAAGATTAAATCTAAACTGTTTAGGGGGAGACTTTGGAGAGCCCTAGCGACAAGGTTAGCGTCGAGATGACATTCTCTCCCGGTGTTAACTTGAACCACTTGGACGCCGTGGCGGCTTAAAATCTCCATGTCAATGGTGGTGGTTAAATCTCCGCCTATCACGCCTATCCGATATTTGCCTTTAAGCTTTCCCACCAGTCTCTCAATGAGGCTTGTTTTGCCTGAACCCACAGAACCCATGAAGTCTATGGCTCTAATTCCATACTTCTCGAGAAGCCTGCGGTTAGCCTCCGCCAGCTCAAGATTCTTCTTCTGCAGGTTCAGGTCTAACTCTATGTCTAATGCCTCTCCTTCCCGGGCTTCCACAACCTTAACCATGGTTTTAACGCTCTCCTGCGGAGAGGATTTCCTCCCAAAGCTTGAGGGTTCGCTCCGCCTCCTCTCTGTCGAGAAGCTGAATGGCGAAGCCGGCATGCACAATCACATAGTCTCCTTCCTTAACATTCTCTAGAAGCGAGACGTTTACCTCTCGGGTGACGCCTCCTCCAAAATCCACCTTAGCTTTAGCCCCGTGAACCTCTAGAACTCTGGCAGGTATGGCCAGGCACATTGCTCCTTCCCGGCTTAAGAAGCCTAATTGTCATAGGCTTTTTAAACTTATTTTTCCATCCCCGCCTTAAAGGCTTGACCCAGCGATAAGCCTCCATCCCCCGGAGGAACCTGAAGGTTCACGTAAACCTTCAAGCCTCGGCTTTCAACCCTCCGTCTGAAAGTTGAAGTGATATGGTGGTTGAAGGCCACTCCGCCAGTGAAGCCTACAGCCTTCAACCCCAACCTTTCAGCCTCAGAACATGCCAGCTCAGCTAGGGCTTCCGCCAAATACTCCTCAACACTGTAAGCCAGATCTTCAACTCTAAACCTGCCTAAGCCCTCCATTAAGGCAATCATTAAACCTGAAGTTTTCACGGTTCCCCCCTCAATTTCCGGCTTTAAATCTAGAACCCTCCTTCCATGGTGGGCTTTCGCCTCCAGCTTCATGGCTGGCTCCCCCTCATAGGTTCTCCGGTGGCAAATGTCGAGGATGGCTGCGGCGGCATCCAGAATTCTCCCCGCGCTAGTAGTGGTTAGGTAGCGGCCTTTTTCAAACGTTTTCATGATGGTTTCAGCCTCCTTTCGGCCGTGGGGAAGCCATCGTGAACGGTTTAAAAGCCATTCTTCAGCTTTCTCATAGCCAGCTTTCGCCAGGACGCCGTAGGCCATTCTGTCAGGGTAGAGGGCTGCAAGGTCTCCGCCGAGGAGAGGCTGCTCCTCGAGGTGTCCAAGCCTCCTCCACTCGTCGACCGAACAGTAGAGAATTTCGCCTCCCCAAGCTTTCCCGTCAACCCCATAGCCGAACCCATCACATACCACGGCTAAAATCTCCTCTAAGTCATGTTCAGCCAGAAGGCTTAACGCGTGAGCGTAGTGATGTTGAACTTGGCTTAGACTACAGTTGTATTCCTCGGCGTGTTTTCTGGCTAGGAGGGTGGAGGCGAAACGCGGGTGAAGGTCGCAGGCCAGCCTCTCAGGCCTAGCCCCGGTAAGGCGGAGTAAATGTCGGACAGTTCTGTCTAAATATTCGACACCTTCAAGTCTTTCAACCTCGCCCACATACTGGCTGAGGAAAGCTTTATCCTCGAAGGCCACGCAAGCTGTGACGTTCTCTTCAGCCCCGTAGGCTACCACGCTTCTCTTAAGTTTAACCTTCAGCCTTACAGGTGCTGGAGCATAGCCTCGGGAACGTCTAATGAAGGTTGGCTTTCCATCCACCAGCCGCACCACGGAGTCGTCGCACTTCTGAGCTATCCTGCGTTCGTGGAGGAGGAAGTAGTCCACGAACCTGCTCAGCTTCTTTAAGGCTTCCTCATTGTCGGAGATGATGGGTTCACCTGAAAGGTTTCCGCTGGTCATGATTAGGGCTGGCTCCTCTCTGGCTCCCTCAAAGAGGAGGTAGTGAAGCCCTGTGTAGGGAAGCATTACACCTATATTGTGGAGGCCGGGAGCAATATCCTCCGCCAAATAATATTCACGGCTCTTATTCAGCAGCACTATAGGCCTTTCAGGCGAGGTTAAAAGCCTCCTTTCAACCTCTCCCACCTCGGCGAAGGTTTCCACAGCTTCAAGGTTTCTCCCCATAACGGCAAAGGGCTTCTGCTCCCTATACTTGGCCTTCCTAAGCTTCCTGACAGGTTCAGACTTAAGGGTGGAAGCCGCTATGTGGAAGCCTCCAATCCCCTTAACAGCCACAATAAAACCTTCAGAGACAAGCTTACCAGCCTCCACGAAGGGGTCTCTGCAGGGGACCTCTTTCCCTCTGCAGTCTACCAAGAGAGCTTTAGGCCCACAGACAGGGCAAGCCACGGTTTGGGCGTGAAACCTGCGGTTTGAAGGGTCTGTGTATTCGCGAAAACATTCAGGACACATTTCGAAATCTCTCATGGTGGTGTTAGGCCTATCGTAGGGCAGCCTCTCGATTATGGTGTATCTTGGCCCGCAAAGAGTGCAGGTTATGAAATAATATTTATGGCGTCGGTTTGAAGGATCCAAAAACTCTCTGAGGCATTGGTCGCAGATAGCTATGTCAGGCGGTATGATGGAACCGGCTTTCTCCCGTTTATCTAAGCTCTCCAAAATTTTAAACTCTCGGAAGCCTTCTTCCCTAGATTGAAAGTTTACGTCAAGCCTGTTTATGACGGCTGGAGCCGGCTTTTCCCTCCTAATGTCCTCTATGAAGCTTTCAATGTTCTCCTTGGACCCTTCAACGACGATTTCCACACCTGCGTCTCCAAGGTTTCTAACATAGCCTTTAAGGCCGCGGCTAACAGCCAGCCTGTAAATGAAAGGCCGGAAGCCTACTCCCTGAACTATCCCTGAAACCTTGATCTCCGCCTTCAAGCCTCTCATATCTTGGAGGCTGGGCTTGCTTTTATCTCTGTTGGAGAGGTGTAGTTAGTTTTAAGTATTCTTCAAGGTTAGCTTATGGTAAGCTAATTTGAGGCTTAAAATGGGTGTAGCCTAATGAAGTTTAAACGTATGAAAAAGGCTGACCTTCCATCCTTCATTAAAGAGCTTATGAGCAAAGGCATCGTGGTCGGCCCTGTAAGGAAGCCTGGGGGAGGCTACACCTTCGAAGTTTTAAGCGAGGAGTCCGAGCTAGCCTTAGACTATGTTGCCAGTCAGACTCCTCCTAAAAAGTTCCTCTTCCCTCCCAAAGAAATCCTGCTGGAATTCTACGATTCAGAGGTTAAACCTGTCTTCCCTGAGGGAGGCTTCATCTTTTTCGGGCTTCATCCCTGCGACATAAACGCTCTCCTCATCATAGATAAGGTTCTCACCTCCAACTATGAGGACCCCTACTATAAGGCGAGGAAGGAAGGATTAACCATTATAGGCGTAGACTGTAAACCGGAGGAAACCTGTTTCTGCGAGTCGCTGGGAACCTTCAAGGTGGAGGAAGGCTTCGACATTTTCCTCCGCGAGTCAGGCAACTATTACTATGCCTACATTGCGACGAGCAAGGGTGAAAGCCTCACTGGCAGCCCCATCTTCGAGGAGATTTCAGAGGAGGAGGCTAGAAGAGTAGAGGAGGAATCCTACGCCCGCTACAAAGGCATGGTGAAAGTTAAGGTTGAAGGCTTACCCCAACGGGTTGACGAGCTTTTCGAGCAGGAAGACTTCTGGAAGCCTTTGGGCGACAAATGTTTGGGCTGCGGAAACTGCACCATGGTTTGCCCCATCTGCGTATGTTTCAACGTGGTGGACGAGGTTAACGCTGACCTTAAAAGTGGAAGGCGTGTTAGAACGTGGGACGCTTGCACCCTGCCAGCTTTCTCTCTAGTGGCTGGAGGCTTAAACTTCCGCCCGAAAATCCTCCAAAGGATAAGGAACTGGTATTATGACAAGTTTAAAATTTTCCCGGATGAGGTTGGCAGGCTGGGATGTGTGGGCTGCGGCCGCTGTGTGAAGTATTGTCCTGCTGGGATAGATATTCGGGAGGAAATAGCCCGCATGTGGGGTGAGAAGCCTTGAAGAACCTTTACGTCCCCCAGCCAGCCGTAATATTAGACATAACCGAGGAAAACTTCAACACGAAAACCTTCACCTTAAAGTTCAGAGACCCGAAGGTTCAGGA
>QMYF01000016.1 GCA_003662515.1 Candidatus Hecatellales archaeon
GTCGAGCAGCTCTTCGATTTCAAGGCTTTTCAGAGACCAGCGGTCCTCCAGCCCCATTAAAGCGTCAATAATGACCATTTTACGCTTTTCTAGGGGAGTTTTGAAGTCTATTCCAAACTGGGCTGCCTGCCTCACAATGGATTCCCTGGACTCTTCCGTGGTAACGTAAATGCAGACGTCACTCTCCTTAACTCCCTGAGCGATGAAATGGATGCAGAAAATGGTTTTGCCTGTTCCAGGCTCCCCGGTAACCGCTACAAGGAAGCCTCGCGGAATTCCCCCGGCGATAAGCCTGTCGAAATCCGGCACACCTGTGGAGAGCCTTTCAACCTCTCCGCTCACCCTTCAAGCCTCCTCAAAGTTTCCAAGGCTGCAGCCTTCGCAGCCAGCTCAGCCTCCCTGCGGCTTCCACCAGCCCCAATAATCACTACATCGCCCTCCTCAAGGGTGAAGCTTTCCGAAATCCTCTTTTCAACCGAGGCTATTTCCCTGCTGTATTCTTCACGTGCACCCGGTATGGTAAGCCTTCCTTCCCGGTAGATTAAGGTTACCGCCCCTGAGCCTCCAACCCTTATGGCTGCATCACGCTGCTCAAGCCCGTATCTTACGCCTTTCCAAGCCTTCCTGACCAAGTAGGCGACGTTAAACCTGCCGAAAGCCAGAGAGTTTTGAGGAATCTCAACAGGCCCGGAGAGAGCTTCGTGAATGCTGTTGTAAATCTTTCTGCCTTTCTTGGTTAAGGTGTAACCTTCTCTCCCGCCTTCCACAAGGCCTGCCAGCCTTAAATGTTTAAGGATTGTTCTCACAGAGCCTTCTCCAAGGTTCAGCCTTTTCGAAAGTTTAACCCTTCCTATAGGGCCTTCCGAACCGAGAAGCTCTATGGCTTCCAAAACGTGGATTTCGCCGAAAGCTGGGAGAGGCCCAATATCCCTTTTCGAAGCAATTTCACTTAGAAACTTTAAAAAGCTCAACGGGATACTCCAAGCCAAAAATAGTTGGGAGGAGGGTATAAAGGCTTCTATTCTCTTAGAGGGTTGAAGCCCACTTTTCGCCCTTCTGCTTTTCAGCCTTAAGCTTGGCTTGGGCGGCTGCAAGCCTTGCCACGGGAACCCTGAAAGGCGAGCAGCTCACATAGTCTACGCCGGCTTCCTGGAAGAAGTCTATGGAGCGGGGTTCACCTCCATGCTCACCGCAGACTCCAACCTTAAGGTTTTTCCTGGTTTTCCTTCCAAGCTCCACAGCCATCTTTATCAGCTTCCCAACACCGTTGACGTCGAGGGTTTCGAAGGGGTTGGCTGGCAGAATCTTGTGTTCAAGGTAGAAGGCCATGAATTTGGCTTCGGCATCGTCCCGGCTGAAGGCGAAGGTGGTCTGGGTTAGGTCGTTGGTTCCGAAGGAGAAGAATTCAGCGTATTGGGCTATTTCGTCGGCTGTTAGGGCTGCCCTAGGCACCTCAATCATGGTTCCAATAGAGTAGGGAACGCGGATTCCAGCCTTCCGCATAACCTCTTCAGCTGCCTCCTCCACGTATTTGCGAAGGTAGGCAAGCTCGGTTGCCGAGCTTATCAGGGGCAGCATCACCTCAACCTCGACTTTCACGCCTTCCTTAGCCAGCTCGGTGGCAGCCTCAAAAATGGCCTGCGTCTGCATCTGGTAGATTTCAGGGTAGCGGATTCCCAGCCTACAGCCCCTGTGGCCCATCATGGGGTTGTGCTCTCTCAGCTCGAGAACACGCTTCAAAATCCGCTCCTTAACCTTGAGTTCTTCAGGGTTTTCGCCTGTCACCCTAAGCCTGGTAACCTCTTCAACGAGTTCTTCAAGTCTTGGGAGGAACTCGTGGAGGGGTAGGTCTAGAAGCCTTATGGTGACCGGGTAGCCCTCCATAGCCTTAAGGATGGCTTTGAAGTCCTCCTTCTGGAGGGGTTTAAGCTTCTCTAAAGCCTTCTTCCGGTCCTCTTTGCCCCCAGAGAGAATCATCTCCTGGACTATGGGAAGCCTGTCAGGCGCATTAAACATCCGCTCGGTTCGGCAGAGCCCTATCCCCTGAGCTCCGAAGCTTCGAGCCCTCGCAGCAGCCTCAGGAGTATCCGCGTTAGCCCTGATTCCCAGGCTTCTAATCTCGTCAGCCCAGGCGAGCAACTCGCCAAGCTCCCCGGTTATTTCAGGCTGAACTGTTGGAACCTCGCCGAGGTATACGTTTCCCGTGGTTCCGTCGATGCTTATAATATCGCCTTCCTTCACTTCTATCCCGTTAACCGTAAACTTTCTGGCTTCCAAATCTATGCGGATGGCTTCACAGCCCACCACAGCCGGCTTACCCATCCCCCTAGCCACAACAGCCGCATGGCAAGTCATCCCACCCCGGCTGGTTAAAACTCCCCGGGAAGCCAGAACGCCGTGAATGTCTTCAGGAGCAGTTTCAGGCCTAACCAGGATTACGGCTTCACCCTTCTCGCCGAGCTCAGCCGCCTCATCCACGTCGAAGATGGCTTTGCCTGTGGCTGCTCCAGGACTGGCTGGAAGGCCCTTCGCTATGGGGGTGACCTTCGCGTTGGGGTCTATCTGCGGGTGGAGAAGCTGAACCAGCTGGTCTGGCTGAACCATCATGATGGCATCCTCAATGCTTATCAGCCCCTCCTTAACCATGCTCACCGCTATTTTGACAGCCGCCCTAGCTGTCCGCTTCCCAGCCCTGGTCTGCAAAATGTAAAGCTTACCATTCTCAACGGTGAACTCCACATCCTGAATATCCTTGTAGTGGCGTTCAAGAAGCTCGCAGATCTCCTTAAGCTGCTTGTAAATTTCAGGCATCTCCCTCTCAAGCTGAGCTATAGGTTTAGGTGTCCGGATTCCCGCCACCACGTCCTCACCCTGAGCCTGATCCAGATATTCGCCGTAGAGCTCCCGGTCTCCTGTCGACGGGTTCCTCGTGAACACAACGCCTGTCCCCGAATTCTTCCCGATGTTTCCGAAAACCATGGTTTGAATGTTTACGGCTGTGTAAAGGTCGTCGGGAATCTTGTTAACCTTCCTATAAACCACCGCCCTAGGCGTATACCAAGACTTGAAAACGGCTTCTATTGCCAGCTCAAGCTGCTTCCACGGGTCTTGGGGGAAGTCTTTCCCTGTCTCCTTCCTAATAAGCTCCTTAAACTTTTCCACGACCTCTTTAAGGTCGTCAGCGTCCAGCTCAATATCATATTTCACGCCTTTCCTACGTTTAGCCTCCTCAAAAATCTCGTCAAACTTTTCTCCTGGAACCCCCATCACGATTCTCCCACACATCTGGAGCATGCGTCTATAACAGTCGTAGGCGAACCGTGGATTCCCTGTCAGCTTTATCAAACCCTTCACGGTTTCGTCGTTTAGGCCCAGGTTTAGGATGGTGTCCATCATGCCGGGCATGGAGAGGGGGGCTCCAGACCTCACGGAAACCAGTAGCGGATTCTCAGGGTCTCCAAACCTCCGCCCCATCTTCTCCTCTATAACCTTCATTTTCTCCCTGACTTCGTCCATTAGGCCCTCAGGAAGCTTCCTGCCCTTCTCAAAGTATTCTCGGCAGGCCTCAGTGGTGATGGTCATCCCTGGAGGCACGGGAAGCCCAAGCCTGGTCATTTCGGCTAGGTTGGCGCCTTTCCCTCCCAGCAGCATCTTCATTTGTGCGTTTCCTTCCTCAAAGAGGTAAACACGCTTCAACTAGCCTCCACCCTTACCCTTCAAATTCAGCCAAACAGGTTAAAGAAAGGTTTTACTTAATATTTGGAAGGGCTTTAAAGGCTAAAAAGATTTTACCCCTGAGATGGCTTCCAAGATTTTCCTGGTGGCAGCCTCAGGGTTGGAAGCCCTGGTTATGGCTCCGCCTATCACGAGGATTTTCACGCCTGCCTCCACGATTCTCCTCGCCGTGTCCGCCCTTATCCCCCCTGCAGCAGCTACGGGAACCTTAACCAGCGAGGCAAGCTTCGACAGAAGCTCAACCTTCCTGTCTATCTCCTCCGCCTTATCCCTTTGAACGTCGATTCCCGTGTGGGCGCAGATGTAGTCTACTCCCAGCTTTTCCAGCTCCAGAGCCCTCTCCACGGGGTTTTTAACCTCGATGAGGTCGGCCATGATCTTCACGCCATACTTCCTGGCGCAGCCCACAGCATCCACCACCGTATTGTTGTGGGCTAAACCTGAAATGCAGACGATGTCTGCGCCAGCCTGAGCGGCTATCTCGGTTTCCAGCCAGCCGGTGTCCAAGGTTTTAAGGTCGGCTACAATGGTGGCTGAGGGAAGCCTTTCCTTAAGTCTTCTAACCGCCTCCATCCCCACGCTTTTGATTAGCGGGGTTCCAGCCTCCACCCATTCGGCTCCACCCCGGTAGGCAGCCTCCCCGATGCGTAAGGCCTCCTCAAGGTCTCTCAGGTCTAAGGCCACTTGGATCTTCGGCCAGCGGGGCTCCGTGAGGATTCCCAGCTCCATAAGCTTGGCGTCGGTAGGCCTCCCAGAGAAGTCCCATCCTCTAATCCTGTAATATTCTTGGAGGAGGGGCTCTAGCTGGAGGGTTTCCCCCTTAGCCGGCCCGTCGGGAAGAGGTATCTCAAGAAATCTGGCTGGAAGCCTATCCCAACGGTAGTCTAAGCCCTCCCGCACGTTGAAAAGCCTCTCCAAATTGTAGATTCTCTCACCTGCCCTCCGGAACTCCTCCTCGTCGAAGTAGAAGCCTGTGGCTGTGGTTAGAAGCTTAGCATAGAAGGCTGGCTCGTAGTCTAAGGTTTGGAAGAGGGCGAACCCTGTAAACTTGCACATGACTAGGCTGTCAAGCATGGCGAAAACGTCTTGAAGCTTCTTCACCAGCTCGGCTTTCCCCTCCACCTTCAGCGGGTTCAAATATCTTGGGCTGCTCAAAACCTCGCTCATCACGATGTAGGCTCGAAGGTGGCAGCCTCCCCTGTTGGAGGTGGCGTAGGCTAGGGCTGTCCCCTTGGCTCCCCGAGGGTCGTAGGCTGGAAGCTCCAGCCCCTTAACATGGATGGCGAAATCTTCCCCGCCGAACCTTTCAGCCAGCCTGGCAGTTCCCTCGGCGAGAAGCCTCCCGAAACCCTTCCGGTAGGCAGTCTGCTCGATGAGGATTTGCAGGGTTTCCAGGTCTCCCCATTTAAGCTTCAGCCCGCCAGTCTCCTTCTCGCCGATTAACCCTTTCTGGAAGGCTTCAATGGTGTAGGCAAGGGTGCCGCCCATGGAGATGGTGTCCAACCCGTAACGGTTGCACAGGTCGTTGAGAAGCGTTATGGCCTCAAGGTCGATGAGGCCGCAGTTCGGCCCTAAAGCCCAGATGGTCTCATATTCCGGGCCTCCCGTAAGCCTTCCGTCGGGAAGCCTGCTAATCCGCCCGCAGCCGATAGGGCAGCCATAGCAGGCATACCTGCGGGCGAGCAGGGTTTTCGCCAGCTGCTCCCCGCTGAGGCTTTCAGCCTCCTCCAAATATCCCGACTGGAAGTTTCTCACAGGGAAAATTCCAGCCTTATTTACAGGGGTAACCAGCAGGGGAGTCCCATACCTTGGGAGAGTATCGCCGGTTACAGGGTTCCTCCTTAAAACTTCGGTTACCAGCTTCACTTCCTCATGGAAGGCGTGGGGGTTGGCTGGCTGGGGAGGCCTTCCAGACCCCGCCACCACAACAGCCTTAAGCCTCTTAGAGCCCATAACGGCTCCAAGGCCGCCTCTCCCCAAAGCCCTATGGCCATCCACCATTATGGAAGCCATTCGCACCAGGTTTTCTCCGGCAGGCCCAATAATGCAGGTTTTAACGTTCCCCCCATGCTTCCGTTTTAAGGCTTCCTCAGCCACATCCACCGTGGAGCCCCAGAGGCTCCCCGCCGGGAGGAGCTCAGCCTCCCCGTCGTGAATCCAAAGGTAGACAGGCTTCGGACTCTGCCCCTCCAAAACTACCATGTCGAAACCTGCCTTCTTCAGTTCGGGGCCGAAGGCTCCCCCAGCGTTGGAGTCGAAAACTGTTCCTGTTAGGGGGCTTTTCGTAGAGGCTGAGAACCTTCCCGAGGTGGGGGCAGCAGTCCCCGTGAGAGGCCCCGTAGCGATTAAGAGGAGGTTTTCAGGCCCGAGAGGATCTATTCCAGGCTTAAGCTCGTCGTAGAGGATTCTGGCTCCAAAGCCTCTGCCGCCCACATACCGGTGGGCTAACTCCAAGTCTAAAGGGTGAACCTCAACCTTGCCTTGGGTTAGGTTTACCCTTAAAACCTTTCCGGCGTAGCTTCCAGCCAACCGTTTCAGCCTCTCAGGAAGCCTGACATTATGTTTATCTGGGTTAGAAGTTTTAAGCCTTAGGTGGGCGTAAGCTTTGGAAGTGTTCGAAGCCATTTACGGCAGGCGGAGCATTAGAAGCTTCCGCAGAGAACCCATACCCAAAGAATATTTAACGAAGATTTTGGATGCAGCCCGCTGGGCTCCCTCCGCCGGGAACGTTCAACCCTGGGAGTTCATCGTGGTTACGGATGGAAAGCTTAAGGAGGCTTTAGCCCGAGCCGCCTTAAACCAGTATTTCACAGCGGAAGCCCCCGTAGCCATAGTGGTCTGCGCAGACCTGGAGAAGGCTTACCAGTCCTATGGGGTTAGAGGTGAAACCCTCTACTGCCTCCAGGACACGGCTGCAGCTGTGCAGAACATGCTGCTGGCAGCCTACGCTTTAGGCTTGGGCTCCTGCTGGGTTGGAGCCTTCAACGAGGAGGCTGTAAGCAGAATTCTGGGGATTCCTGAAGGCTATCGTCCCGTGGCCATTGTTCCCTTAGGGTTTCCTGCCGAGTCTCCTGGCCCTCGGCCTAGGAGAAGCCTGCGAAGCATAGTTCACATGGAAAAGTTTTAAGGCTGCCTGGGAGAATGTTAGCGTCGGGGCTGCTTCAGCCCCTCAGCTGGAAAAGGGGAAGGGATGACCTGTAAAATTGGACTACATGAAAATCGTGGAGGTTTACAAGCGTATAGATGCGACGACTAAAAGGCTGGAGATAACCGACTACCTGGTAAACCTGTTTAAGCAGACTCCCAAGGACCTTATAGACAAGGTGGTATACCTCACGCAGGGGAAGCTTTACCCCGACTATGTTGGGGTTGAGCTTGGAATCGCGGAGAAACTAGCCATAAAGTCGATTGCCATGGCTGCCGGGGTTTCAGAATCCAACGTGGAGAAGGCTGTTAAGGAGCTGGGCGATATAGGCGAGGCGGCAGCCCGCTTCATGGGTAAAAAGTCTCAGGTAACCCTCTTCCAAGAAGCCCTAACGGTTCCCAAGGTTTACGAAACCCTAGACAAGATTGCCAAGGCTTCCGGGGAGGGAGCTCAAGACCTCAAAATTAAGCTTCTTTCAGGCCTGCTTTCAGACGCCTCCCCCGACGAAGCCAAATACCTGGTGCGAACGGTTACAGGCAAGCTGAGGCTCGGCGTAGCCGACATGACCATTCTGGACGCCTTAGCCATAGCCTTCTGCGGCTCCAAGGATGCCAGACCGGTCCTAGAGCGAGCCTACAACCTTTCCTCAGACCTTGGA
>QMYF01000017.1 GCA_003662515.1 Candidatus Hecatellales archaeon
CTAATAGCCTATTCCTCGGTGCTTATAACCGGGATGGCAGTGGCAGCCTTCATAGTATATCCTATTATACTTTCAAATGTAGCCCTCTACGAGAAACTGCTTATGGCTGTGGTTGCCCTTCAAGAATACACTATTCTAGCCTTAGCCATTCTCGGCATTGGAATCTTCCTGGGAGGAAGCTTCGCTAGAGCCTGGCTAGTCTTCTCTCTGGGGATAACGCTACTTATGGCTGGAAGCTTACTGCTTTTCCATTGGGCTTTGGCTGGAGCCTACCATTCCATCTATCTCGGCAACATGTGCGTAGCTTCAGGGCTAGCCTTAACTGCCCTCTCCTTCCATATACATAGGAGGGAAATCTAAGCCGCTTGAAGGGTTTCACCGTTGAAGAGGGGAAACTTCACCGGATGGCTCACCATAAATCTATCCTTTTTTCTGGCAGCCTTCCTCGCCATAGCCATCCTCAAACTTCTTTTTCCAGCCATGGTTTTCCAGCTTTGGGAAGGCTGGATTTACATTATTAAGCTCAGTTTGGGAGGCAGTGTCTCCCAGCTTTTCCTTAAAGAGTCCAGTTTCCTCCACATCCTAGCAAGAAACAGCCTCTCGGTAATCATCGTTTTCATAGGGGGGTTAAGCCTTATAGCCCCCCTAATCATGGCTCTCTGCGGCTGCTTCTATGCTTTAAACCTTCTCTGCGTAAATTGGAGCCCGAAAATTTTCCCCTATGTGGCTTTGCTTGTCCTAATAGAGTCGGCTTTCTTCCTTTTAACCGCCTCCTTCTCCTCAGCGCTGGCTGGAGAAGCCTTCCACGTTAAGCCTGACTACAGAAGCCTTCTCCGCTACTGGAAGCGGCTTAAACCTTTAAAGCATCCTGAAAAGAAGCCTGACTGGCGGAGGATTTTCCGCCTAAACAGGGAAGCCTTCAACCTTTACCTAGTGGCTGTGGTAGGCTTGCTGCTGGCTGGAGGCTTGCTGGAAGCCTGGATTCTGCTAGCCTTCAGCCGTTAAACCTTCCATTCCCACCTGAGGTTTTCAGAGTTCTTGTAGGGGCTTTTAGCTATAAGGCTGGGGTCAACCGTGTACCATTCGGTTTCCTCCTCGAAGATTTTTGCCTCCTCCACTATTCCCCCGGCAGCTTCCACCTCGGCTATAAGCTCCTCCTTAATTTTCTCCACTTCCCTCCGGCTCTTAGGCTTGATTATGGACTGCGGAGTTATGCTTCCGAAAACCATTTTAACCTTAGCCTTCCCATCCTTTGAAAGGCTGAAGGACAGGCCTGTGGCATTATACTTTTCAGCTAAAGCCTCAACGACTGGGAGGCTTCTAGCAGGTTTCTCCGCCTCCTCCACGAGAGACTCAACTCCCCCAATTCTAGCCTCAATCCCGTAATGTTTCTCCACAACCCTGAAAGCTCCAAGAAAAACTCCGATCATGCCTTGGAATTCTGGGGAGCGTCGAACCATCCCGAAAATTTTCAGGCTTTGACCTTCCTTTAGGAGGAAGCGGTGGAAAAGCTCCACGGGGATGGTTACCACGTAGCTGCTTCCGCTACGCCTAATGCTTCCCGTAAAGGTTATGGCTTCTTCCTCCCAGGACATCTCGCATACCACCATTCCGACTATACCTTACGTAGGATATTTAAATATTCCCAGAGGAGGCTGAAAAGAATTCTCAAGTCTTCTATTTAACAGACCTCTCCTTAAGCTTCCTTATCTCAACCCTCAACTCGTCTATCAGCCTCAAAAACTCCGTTAGCTCCCTGCTAGCCTTCTCCTCTTCAGCCGTCAACTCAACCTCTCCAGCAGCCTTAACGCTTGAAGGTTTAACCTCCACCCTTCCAGCCTCCTCCAAGGAAGGCTTTGAAGCCTCCTGCCTAGGCTTCTCCTCGACTTCCCCAGGTTTAGGCGAAGCCTCCTCAACCTTTTCAGGCTTCACCTCTTTAACCTCTGTCTCCCCGGCTCCTCCAGTTTCAGCTTCAGGCTTCACCTCCCTTTCATCCATCTTTTTCCCGGCTTTCTGAGGAGCTTCTTCCTTCCCCTCCGAGCCCGTCTCCTCCTTTTCTTCACCGATTTCCTCGGCTTTTTCACCGGTCTTCTCAGGCTGTTCAGCTGCCCCACTGGTGGCAGGTGTGAAGGCGAGTTTCTGGGCTTCTTCAACCATTTTTACTTTAAGTTTGAGAAGGCCGTTTCTGGTTCCAATCTTGAAGAAGAGGTGGCTTAGGAAGGAGGCTGAGGCTAGGAAGGTTAGGCTGGAGGCTGCCAGGCTGGGGAAACTTAAGCCTGAAATTTTGAGCATGAGAATGCCTATCACAGTGGAGGTTAAGATTAGCTTGGCTAGGAGAAGCTTCCTGAAGTCTCTTGCAGCCCTAGACTCTAAGAGTCTTAGCAGGCTTAGGGTTGCCCTGCTGGTTTCAAGGCTTTCAAGAAAGCGTTTATGGTCTTCGGCGGCTTCTGCCAGCCTTAAAAGGATGAGAGTTGACGTGAAGATTACGCCTAGGAGCAGAACCATAAGCCAGATGAGGTTTTCGAAGCCTAGGAGGGCTGTTAAGGCTACTGTGGCAAGCAGAGGCAGGCTTGAAAGGTTGAGCAGCGCCTTTATGGGTGGGCCTTGAATGAAGCCTTCGCTTCTCTCCCCTTCAAGAAGTCTTTCCCCGAAAACGATGGCTGAAAACTGCCATGCCACCTCTTCCAGCATGCCCGTGTAGGCTTCTGAAAGGGAGACCAAAATTATTCCGGCGGCAGCCATGCCCAGTAGGAGGAGGATGAAAACCGTATGGAGACTGGAAGGATTGGCTTCCAGAAACTTGGATATCACGAACATGAAGCCTGAGAGGAGGACGGCTAGGCCTGCCGCCGAGGAAACCAAGCCTATGTTTCCAGCGTTTCCCTTAAACATGGTTTCTCACCTCAAACGGTTAGGATGGAGGAGAGATATTGGGAGGCTGTCTGGAAGACCAGCCCGTAGACCAGGCTTCCGCAGGCAAGCATTAAGCCCAGCAGGAAAAGCAGGGTGAAGTGGGAGTCACCTTCAATCGAGTAGATGGCTGAAGCATTGTTGAGGGAGAAGAGCACGAGGACGAAGATGAAGTAGGCGTTGATGAACTCGGTGGGTAAGGCAGACTGCAAGGGGAGAATGGTGGGCATAGAGGTTATGAATTTGTTTAGGGAGGTGAAGAAGCCGCTGATGATGGCCAACATCCCGCACATGGCCACGTGCAGCGGAACAAGCATACCGTTGAGATAGGAAACTATCTGGTATCTACGTCTCCTAATGGTAGTATAGATGAAGTAGACAGACTCTATCAGCTTTGAAACCTCGTTGATGTTTCCGCCCCTCAGGAGGACATCGGTGAAAACCCCGTTAACTCTGCTAATAAGCTGGCTGTCAACCTCCGTTTCAAAGCTTCTCCAGGCGGTTTCTGAGCTTATTCTGAGGCTGAGCCTTGCGTAAAGCTTCCTTACAGCCTTATTTAAAGGTCCATAGTTAACGTTTACTGCGTCCTTTAAGGCGGTTTTAACGGGGACACCTGAAGAACATATGGAGGCTATCTGCCTCAGGAAGGAGGGGTAATGCTGCTCGCAGGCTTTAACCTTCCCCACATATCGCCTGCCAAGGAAGCCTGCAACCATTATAGGTATCCCCATTAGGGCTACCCTGAGGAAGAGCTCCATTCCGGAAAGAAAGAAGATAGCTGGCAGAGAGGCGAGAAGCCCCATGGTTATCCTCTCAATACGCCTCCTTTTCGGAGGTTTCTCCCGGCCTTTAGGCAGAATGCTGTCAGGCTTAGCCTGGCTGAACATTATCCAGGAGAAGAGGAAGAGGAGCATGGATACTGAAGTCAAACCTATAACGGCTATTTGAATCATAAGCTTGAAGGAGTAGAAGATGACGGCCAGCAGGATGGTTACACAGATGAGGGTGGTTGAGGAGAAAACCGAAGTGTATGCGTCGCAGAATTTGCGCAGCCTGTCAAGCATTCGCTCCCTCTCCTCAGGGTAGGAAGCCATAAAGTTTCGGTATTCACGCCGGATGAAGTCTTCCAAGTCTTCACCTGAACTTATAGACTGCGACATACGGATAAGGAAGGTTTTGAAAACCTTTGAAACGGCGTGGCGGCAGGCCGTTTCACAGGCTTCAGCATGCCCGTAACGCCACACATCCACCAGCACGTGAATCTTCTTGAAAATCTCTGAAATATTTCTGAAAACCGTTTTTTCGGCGAAGAGCTTGAAGAGGAGGTTTCTTGAAACCCTGGCTGTGGCTATCGACCTGAAATAGAGGAGGAAGAAGGGAAACTCGCTTTCAATCTTATATCCTTTAGAGAGAGCTCGAATTATTCCCAGCGGGTTAAAGCTTCCAACGGAAACTTTCAAGTCTCCCTCCCTTCCGAGAGGTCAAGCCTTAACTGCAACAGCCTCCTTTGAAGATTCAACCTTAGCCCGATAGTTCTGCCTCAGCTTCTCGAAAGCATGGTTCACGCCTACGTTGTAAACCCAGACCAACGTTTTCCAAACATCGTAGTAGTCGAGGATGCCAAGCTTCAACATGTACTCTAAGATTTTAGCTCTGGTTTCAAGCTCCTCATAGATCTTCCTCAGCTCGTATTTTGAGATGCCCTTCATTATGGCTATCTTGTTTTCCAGCAGGTAGCTGGAGCCCATCCCGCGGAATTCGAAGGTGTCTGTGGAAGGCTCCCAGCTCACCACCTCCACGAAGTTAAACTGTTGTTCAGCTGGCTCGTAGCCTAAAATCTCGTTTACCGAGAGAACCCTACGCTCGTATCTTCCGCTTTTCGGGTTGTGGACGGCGCTCTGAATGAGGACGGCGTTAAGGTTGTCAATGTAGGTTTTGGGGATGTTGATTGGGGAGCCTGTGAGCCTTTGAACCAGCCTGTTCACAGAGGCTGCGTGGAAGGTAGCCAGCACCGGGTGGCCTGTCTGCATGGCCTGGAAGGCTATGGCGCCTTCCTGACCTCTAATCTCGCCCACGATGATATAGGTTGGCCTCTGCCTCAACGCGGCTTTCAGAAGCTGAAACATGGATACTGCTCCTGCCTCCTCGCTTGCAGCGTTGCCAGTTTCCCTGACAACCTCTCTAATCCAGTTCTCGTGGGGGACATGAACTTCCGGGACCTCCTCGATGGAAACTATCTTGGCTGAGGGGGGAATGAAGGCTGTTATAGCTGAAAGCGTAGTGGTTTTTCCGCTGGCAGTTTCACCGCAAATCCAAATGGACATACGCTCCTCGAGAAGCAGCCAAAGGTAGGCGGCCAAAACGGAGCTTAGGGTTCCAAACTTTATGAGCTCGATTATGCTTAGGGGTTTGGTGGCGAACTTCCTGATAGTAAAGTTGCTTCCCCGCTGGCTTATATCCTCCCCGAAAACAATGTTAATTCTCGAGCCGTCGGGAAGCTTAGCGTCCACTATGGGGCTTCTATGGGAGACGGGCTTGCCAACATATTCGCTGAGCTTCATCACGAAGCCATCAAGCTCCTCAAAGGTTTGGAAGCTTATGCTGCTTTCCATGTGGCCAAAAATTTTGTGGTGGAGGAAAATGGGGCCCACACCGCTGCAGTGAATATCTTCGATGAAGGGATCCCTGATCATGGGTTCTAGGAGGCTTACTCCAATCTTTTCGCAGTAAAGCTCGTATTTAAGGCAGCTGTAGAGCTCCCTGTCGATTTTCAACTCTAAGCCTGAAGGCGTCTTAATAAGCGAGTTTAAGGGGAAAAGCTTGTCGATAAGCTTGTAGAGGACCTGCTCTCTAGCCGAAGAATCCTCGGGAACATCCATCTCGTCGATGTTGGCAGCTAGAATCTTCTCCACGTCGGCTAGGATTCTCTCCCTGTCCTTTTTGAGCCTGGGCTCAACCGGATGGTAGCGGAGGCCTTTGGTTTCAGGGTCAACATAGAGGTGAATGTAAACCGGGTCTCCCACCGGGTAAAGGAGGTTAGGCTTCTTGATGGCAGCCATGTCCCTGCTGAGCTTTTCAACGAGCTCCGGGGGTGGAAGCGACCTCTCAAGCAGGCCTGCAACATATTTGGCTAGGTGAGGGTTCCTAGCGAACCTCTCCCTCCACCCGTCATCAAACCCTTTGAGGGAGGCAAACCTTGAAGGGTCGATTCTCTCCACGGTAACCTTCCTCACCCCCTAGCCGACGTGAAGGGTAGAATCTTTATTCCGAAGGCTGGGTTAACCTCAAAGCTGATGAAGGAGCCTGAGGTTTGGCTTGCTCCTTTAAGCTTGGAGACGTTGAGGGTTAGGATGCTTTTATCCTGGAAGGTTCGGATGGTGAGGTTGAAGTGGCCGTCGCAGATGGCTCTAACCCTGATAAGTAGCTCCTGGTCTATGGCGTAGGGGTGAAGCGTCATAATGAAGGTTTTCTCTTGGGTGTCTACGAGGCAGCGGCATTGGGAGAAGAAGCTTAAAATGTCGTCGGAGGTAGCCTGGGTAACTAGGTGGGTAAGCGAATCGATGATTACAACATTGTAGTTTTTCTTTTTGGTGAAGCTTACGATGGCTGTTAGGAAGTATTTTGAGATCTCCGGAGTCCATTCTAGGCCTGCCACGTTTAGGGGGGCTACACGGAAAGCTCCGGAAATAAAATAGTCTTCCACGTCCCATTGCAGACTTTTCATGTGGTAGATTAGGCTTTTAGCCGAGGTTTCCGTTGTAATGTAGAGAACGGTTAGCCCGTTTTTCAGGGCGCCGTAGGCTATCTGCTGGGCTAAAACTGTTTTACCTGAATCGTTGGGCCCCTCTATCAAGGTTAAAGAGGGGATAGGTAAACCTCCAATCTTCCTGTCCAGCTCAGGATTTTCAAACTTGAGAATACGCTCTTCATCTCTGCCATTCCCGCTGGAATCAAAAGACACTTTCAGTCACCCCCTCCTTCCTGGCCAGTGAACGAAGCATGTAAGAGATGGATTTTGAGAGGAAGAGCATGAACAGAATGTCGGCGGAATTCGCCTTGGAGGCGGAAAGCTCCTCCACCCTGCGCAGGTAATCTATCAGCAGGATGTGGTCTTCAACGTCGATTCCTCCACCATTAACCGGCTCCTCTTCAACATCTAAACCTAAAATCTGAATGATGTCTTCCAGCTCTCTGGCTGTTGAGGGGGTGATCCATCCACGCTTAACATACTCGGTTATCACCAGTTCAGCTCCTCTACTTCCCACCTTCAAGATAAGGTAGCCTACAGCCAGCATGAGGTAAGCTGTCTTATACATCGAAAAGGTTTCCTTGAAATCCCGGCGTGAAATAGAAGGCTCCTTAAGCGCATCCACATCAAGCTTCTCAAGCTCAGCAACAATAGGCTTATCTTTTCCAGGCTTAACCTCCTCCCTCCTTTCAGGCTCCCCAACCAGCTTTTTCAGGATTTGGCAGGCAGATTTTTCAGGCTGCTGAAGCTGAGCAACGTCGGGCTGGAGGGCAGACTCCTGTCTGGAACCATCTTCTACCCCAC
>QMYF01000018.1 GCA_003662515.1 Candidatus Hecatellales archaeon
CCTCGGGACCCGTCCACCTGGGACATATTGTCCCCTGGATTTTCACCCTCCACCTCCAAGAAACATTCAAAGCCAAACTTTACTTTCAGCTCACCGACGACGAAAAATATCTTTACCACGACGATTTCAGCCTGCCCTACACGGTTAGAATGGCTCGGGAAAACGCTTTGGACCTCATAGCCTTAGGCTTCGACCCCAAGCTTACCAAGATAATTTTAGACGTGGAGCATATCGACGCGCTGTATCATGTGGCCATCCAGGTAGCCAAACATATTACAGGTTCAACCATTAAGGCTGTTTTCGGTCTTAAGGACAGCGATAATATTGGGCTTACCTTTTTCCCGGCGATTCAGGCTGTCCCCTGCTTCCTCGAGTCCCTCCTCCAGGGGAGAAATGTTCCCTGCCTTATTCCCGCAGCCATCGACCAAGACCCCTACTGGAGGGTGGCTCGCGATGTGGCTCCTAAAATTGGCTTCTATAAGCCTGCTCAAATCCACAGCCGGTTTATGCCCGGCCTTGGCAGGGGAGGGAAAATGTCGGCTTCCCAGCCTGAAACCTGCGTCTTCCTAACGGACCCGCCGGAGAAGGCTAAAAAGAAGATTATGAATGCTTTTACGGGAGGCAGGCCTACCGCTGAGGAACAGCGTAAACTTGGGGGAAACCCTGAAGTCTGCAGCATATACCAATATTACTTTTTCCTTTTCGAGAGGGATGATGGGAAGCTTAAGGCTCTCTGGGAGAAATGTCGTGGAGGAGCCATCCTCTGCGGGGAGTGCAAGCTCGAGCTGGCTGGCAGAGTTTCCAGATTTCTCGAGCAACATCAGGAGAAGCGTGAACGGGCGAGGGATAAACTTGAGGAGTTTCTCCTCTCCGGGGAGGAGAGAAGGCAGATTCTATCGAGCCTCCTCTCTAAGGTTTAGCTTTCAGTTTTCCCTGCCTGTCGATTTCTCCTCGACGTATCCTGCTGGCGGAAATCGGCTTCCCATCCTCAGCTAAAACCTTTCTGAAAACCACTATTTCCAGCGGCTTTAACCCCCTTTTAGCCCTCTCCCGGTTTATGGCTTCCGCAAACTTCTCGTTATCCGTGCTTAGGAGAAGGGCGTCCATTTCAGGGTCTTCCACCGAAGTCCCGTAACGGCTGTCGATGATGACGAGCTCCGCCCTCTCTAGGAGGCCCTCCCTTCTCAGGAACTCTTCAACCCTCCTTTTACGCTCCTCTAGAGGGGCAACCTTCCGCCCTTTAATTTCCAGGGCCAGCTGGTCTGTGGAGAGGGCTAAGGCCACCCGGTCGGCAAGCTTGAAAGCCAGCCTTAAAACTTCCTCATGCCCCTTATGGAGAATGTCAAAGGTTCCTCCAAGCCCGATTTTCCTGAAACGTTTGCCTTCCATTCTAACCTTAACTTTGCGCGGGTGAAATTAAAGGTCGTGGTGGGAGGCTTCATCGGCGCTGGAAGGCAGGCTTGGAAGCCGCTCTTTAACCCTCTGCTCGGCGAGAAGGTTAGCAGCCTTCAAGATTTCCTCCGCCTCTTTACTAGCAGGCTTGACTTCCAGCTCGGCTCCCGGGGAAACCTCTCCCACCTCGAAGAGAATACCGCTCAAAGTTTTATCCACCGTTTCAAGCTCGTAGGAGACCTCGGGTAGAACTCCTTCAAGCCGCCCCCTAATGGATTTAACCAGCTTTGAAACGGAGGGCATAATGGAGGCTAGCTCCCCGAATTCCCTTACCGTTTCAAGCCGTAAGGCTGCCTGCTCTAGGGCAAGCTTGCTTCCCACAATGAGGCGAAGCATCTTCCTGATTTCAGAGCACTCGTTAGCGTAGATTTCGGCTCGAGCCTTATCGCCTGCAGAGCTCGCACCTATACACTTTTCCAAGTATTCCTTATCCTTCTTTTCCAGCTTATCTGCGAATTCGTCGAGCCGGCTTTTAACAGTGTTAAGCCGGTAAACAGACTCCTCCAATTTAAGCTTCAGAGGCTTCCTTTTAAAGGCTTCAGAAAGCTTGCTGGCTAGCCTTACGTGGAACGGGTCTCCCCGCTCCCATCCTTTTAAAGCCTTCACCCTCAGCCCCCTTCTAGGGAAACCCGGCTAAACATAATAAGGCTTGAAGGCTTGCTGAGAGCTTCAGAAGGCTTTAAGCCCCAACTTAAAACCTGTTTCTTATCCACAAATTTGGAAAAGGCGCTGCTTCAAGTCTGCTCTATTCCATTTTTCTGTGATTAGCCGCTTTTCCCGCCTGTGGGACAAAGCCGCCTTATAGGGCAAAGGGAACACTTGGGTTTACGGGCTTGACAGTAGACTTTTCCAAGGTTTAAGAGGAGCAAGTGTCCTTCAGCCCTTTCACTCTCCGGGATAAGCCTTTCATAAGCCTCTCTAACCTCACGGTAATTCCGAGAGGAAGCAATTCCCAGCCTGCTGGCAACCGTGAAAAGATGGGTGTCCACAGGAACCACAGGAGCCCCCTTACCGAAAGCCAAAATCACATCGGCAGTTTTCTCTCCCACCCCAGGCAAACTCGTTAGGAAAGCCCTTACAGCTTCAGGGTTTCCCTTAAGGCCTCGAGAAAAATCGTCTTCAAACTTTTCAAGGATAGCCTTTGAAGCCTGCCTGATCCTCCTAGCCTTAACATTGGCTAGGCCTGAAACCTTGATTAGGCGGGCTAGCTCCCGCTCGCTAAGAGAGGCCAGCCTGCTGGGAGTAAGCTTTCCCAGCTTAACTTTAAGATTACGGAAAGCTCTACGGCTGTTAACGTCCGAAGTGTTCTGGCTGAGGATGGTTGCCACGAGAAGCTCGAAGGGGTCTTCAAGGCTGTGCCTCATAGGGCCGAAGGTTTTCCTTAAAATCTTCAGGATTTCAAGCATCCACTCTCTTGAAGGTCTCATCGCCAGCCGCCACTTACCGTTATTAACCGTGAAAACTCTTATCATTTTCTGGAGCCTTGAAGCAGCCAAAGGTTTCCATGGAAACCCTAGAGCGGGAAGGCCGCCTCTTCACAGCATACCTCCTAGAGCTTGAAAACGCAATTATAGGCTTCTTCTGCGAGGGAGAAGCCGTTAAGCTGGGAACCCTAGCTCTCGCCCTACCCCAAAGGTTTCTCTCGCCAGGCCAGCCTGCCTCAAGCCTCCTCATAGGCTATCGAAGCTCAAACATCGCCAGAATTTCCGCCGAATATTTGGCCAATAAAACAGGGAAAATCGCCGTAGCATCAGTTTTCCTGCGAAAAGATGAAGATTTAGAAGGGGGGAAAGCCGTTTTAGACCTGGTAAAAAAGCTTTGTCCTGAGAGCTGAAACTCTCCAATTTTTTGGATTCTGTTAATATTGCAGGGAATACAAAACTGTATTCCATGGGGAGAGAACCTTGGCGGAAAGTTTAAAGAGCTTAAAGGACCTACAAAATTGGATAAGAAGTCTTTACGAGGACCCAATAGCAAAAATATTGATAAATAACAGTTTTTTAACAAAAACACAACTTGAAACCCTCCTAATTGACATTATAAGCGAATATTTGACAGAAAATAGGATAAAAAGCGAGAAAAAAGCTGAACTACGGCTGAAAGGAAAAATAAGCAAGGGAGCTTTCCACAGAACTTTAAAACAGGCCAAACGAAACGTAATACGTTCAATTTACACCTTAATTCTGCTCGAATACCTAGGGTTAATGAGCTATAGCACCCTACAAAAATACCTAGAGCTCTCAGAGAAAATCAAAACCTATCTCGAAATGTTAAGATCCCCAGAAAAAGCCAAAATTGAAGAGTTAAGGACACTAAAAGAGGAAATTGAGGACTTTTTAAAAGCTCTTTCCAGCCCTAAAATGCTTAAAGGCATGATGTGATATCACAAATATCATGACATCACGTAATACCCTGTGATGAGCCATGTGATTTCCAACAGAAATAAGCAACTTCCTGATTTAAGCTCAATTCAAGGCCCTTTCAATTCAAAAGACATTAATGTGAATGTTTGCCAGCTGTGATGTGATGCTACACATCACAACTTTTAAATTTCATAAAATAAGGAAATATTTTCGTGGAAGAAGCCTTGAAAATGGTTGATTCGGATGTGATATGTGATTTCGCTGTGATTTATCACAGGGTTTGTGACGTTTCATGTGATGGCTGGGTGATGTCCTGATGGATGAGTTTCTGCTTCTGGTGGCTGTTATTCTCGCCGTTGCGGCGTTTTCCTCCACCATTTACATTCATATAGCCTTCCGTAGAAGAGATTCCTTCTTGACGGGGTTTAACAACCTGCTTGAGGCTTCCACGGTTCACCTTTTAAGTTTAATCCGTCGGCTTGAAGGCCGTGTAGACGGTCTTTCTAAGGATGTCCAAAAGCTTTCCATTGACAGTGGAAAGTTATCCTTAGAGTTGGAGGCTCAGGGGAGGCTTCTCGAGGAGGTTAAGGAGGACCTTAAACCCTTAATGCGAACCTACATTAAACTTTCCCAGGGTTTTCGAGGTCTCCACGAAAAGCTTTCAAACTTGGAGAAGCAGCTTTCCCTTCAGCAGGCTGCCTTAAAAACTCAGCATAGGGAAAGGCCTCCGAGAATTAGGCCTGCCGAGGAAAGAGAGGTGTCCTTCGCTAGGTTGACGCCAACCGAAATGGAAGTTTTAAGGCTGCTTTACGTTAGCGGGCCTAAAACCGCCTCGGAGATCCGTGAAGTCATTAACCGGACTCGGGAGCATACGGCTAGGCTTATGAAAAAGCTTTATTTGGAGGGTTACGTTGAGCGGGACACCACAACCACACCCTACATTTACAAGTTAAGCAGTAAAATTAGGAAAAGCCTTGAATTCTCCATGAAAAAGCCTAGGGAAGAAGCTTAAGGTTTCGAGCTACCCGTGAAAGCCTCCACTTTCAACCTATACCTGAACATGTTGGCAGGCCCTTCCCGCAGCAGGATCCCTCTATCATAGTATCGGCTTAGATAGGTTGAAATGGTGCTTAAGCTGATAGGCTCGCCAAACTTTTCCTCGTAGGCTATCTGAAGCTCAGCTGAGGAAAACCAGGTTAAAGGAAACCTTTCCCTTATCAGGTCTAGAAGCCTTTCAAACTTGGATTTTGAAGCCCCGCTGGCAGGCTCGAATCCTGCTCTTTCCTGGGGGCCTGACATCATTTCAACGAGGTCGATAAACTGCGCTACCTTCTCACGGTTTATTGGATGGTTAAGTGTGAAAGAATACTTGTTTCCCTTATCGTCTTCAACCTCAACTCTCACTTTTCTTATACCCAACGTCCAGCTCAACAATACCTTATTTCACAACCAAGATAAAACACTTGTGAAGAGAAAAGAAACCGGAAATAAAGGTTTTAAATCTTTAGATTCTCTGAGAAAAAGCCTAATGTGAATTCACTAGTTCACAGAGATTTTCTCGAAATAAAATGGATTTTTAAAGGATTTCTGAGGTTTTCCACTGGAAATACAGGGGTGAGTAGGATTACATCTGTGAAATGGTTTTAATGAAAGTGGAAATGTTTGAAATTCCCCGGGCACCCCTCAGTTTCCACTGGAAAATAAAAGAATAAGGGAAAACGTAGTGGAACAATTATGGTTGAAGAAAACTACAAGATTTTTGTCTGTCCTCTTTATATTCGCATTTTCGTAGTTTTATGGGAGACCAGAATTTTCCTGTAAAAATTATTAAAGAAATTGTTTAGACCAGAAAATTTCCAGTGGAAACTGAGGGGTAGGGAGCCATGGACACTTCCAATCTTAAGGATTGCCTTGACTCTTTATTTGAGCGTTTCATGGCCGAATCATCGATTTTTATTAATAAAGACGTTTTAAGTCATGATTTCATTCCTGAAGTTTTGCCTCACAGGGAAAAGGAGATTTTCAGGTTAGCCTCCATTTTGGCTCCATCCCTTAAAGGCGAGAAATGCTCCAACCTTTTCATTTACGGGAAAACAGGCACAGGCAAAACAGCAGTATCAAAGTATGTTCTCGCCAGGCTGGAGAAGAAAAGCCTTAAACTTCAAGGCCGAGTTAAAGTTTGCTATGTTAACTGCAGGCTGGCTGGAACCGAATACAGGGTGACAGCTTCCCTCTGCTCTGCTCTCTCCCTCCAAATCCCCTTCACAGGGCTTTCAACAGCTGAGGTTTTAAACAGGCTTTTCAAGAGGCTAAGCCAGCTGGGAGTCTACCTTGTGGTGGTTCTCGACGAAGTTGACGAGCTAGTTAAGGGTTATGGAGACAGACTTCTCTACGAGTTAACCAGGTCGAACAGTCTTTTAAGCAAAGGTAAAATAAGCCTGGTAGGGATTTCCAACGACCTTTACTTTAAGGAGCTGCTCGACCCCCGCGTCCTAAGCAGCCTCAGCGAGGAAGAAATAGTTTTCAAGCCTTATACAGCCAGCCAAATTAAAGATATTCTCCTTCAGAGGGCGAAAATGGCTTTCAAGCCGGGAAGCCTTCCCCTCTCAACGTTGAATCTTTGTGCAGCCCTGGCGGCTTCGGAGCATGGAGATGCTAGAAGGGCATTGGACCTTCTTAGGGTGGCTGGGGAAATAGCTGAGCGGGAAGGAGCCACAAAGGTTGAAGAACGGCATGTCCATGAGGCTCAGCGTAAAATAGAGCATGACCGGACAGTTGAGGTGCTGGCTTCACTGCCCCTTCACTCAAAAATCCTGCTGGCAGTACTTTACTTTAACGGGAAGCCTAAACTGAAGGGGTTGACTACGGGGGAACTCTATGAAGGATATGTTTCATTGTGTAGGAAGGCTCAGGTTGAACCTTTAACCCACCGGAGGGTTAGCGGGCTTCTAAGCGAGCTTGACATGCTAGGTGTTGTTGAAGCGCGGCTAGTAAGCTTAGGCCGCTACGGAAGAACAAAGAAGATTCAGCTCAAAATTCCGAAGAAAACACTTGAAAAAGCCTTTCTTGAAGACGTTTATTTTGCAAGCCTTACGGAAAACGGAGAACTCGCCTAGGAGTGCAGGCAAGGTCGACTTTAACGTCTTGAGCCTCCACAGGAACTCTCTCCACTAGCTGAAGCTCGTGAATGGTGGTTGCAACAGGTGCCCTGGGGGAAAGACGTTTCAGAAAGGAAATCTCCCTGTCTCCATAGCCGCCTCCTTTTCCCAGCCGGAACCCTCTAAAATCGACTGCAACACAGCCCGTAACGATTAAATCAACCTTTCCTAAAGCTTCCCAGCTTAAAGGTTTTCCCAGCCTGAAAGCCCCCCTAATGGTGGCCGCATAGGAAGGGTTCCCACAGATCTTCCTCGGATTTAAAAGGAGAAATCCAGCCTTAAGCTTGGGAGTCGCCATAATCAAGGTTTTCCCGTCTTTCAAGGCCGCCTCCCTAACAGGCTTTTGAGCCTGGTCGGGATTAACGAAAACTATTTCTGCCTCCTGCCATTCCTTAAGG
>QMYF01000019.1 GCA_003662515.1 Candidatus Hecatellales archaeon
CTAAATCCGAGCTGGTAAGCCGTTTAGCCCCCCACTTCGACCTCTTCGTTTTAGACGGCTTCTCGGTTGCCCATAGACCCCATGCTTCAGTAATAGGTTTCACGGCGGTGCTTCCCTCGGTAGCTGGCAGGGTTATGGAGGCGGAGCTTTCAGCCCTCAACAGAATAACTAAAAAAATTCAGAAGCCTTTCGTCTGCATTCTTGGAGGAGCCAAGGTAGAGAAAGGCTCGGAGTTTGTAGAGTTCCTTCTGTCTAAAGGTGTAGACCTTGTTTTGACAGGAGGGCTGGCTGGAAACCTCCTGCTCCACGCTTCCGGGGTAAACCTTGGAGAGGCAACTCTATCCATCCTTGAAAAGAAGGGGCTACTCGATTTCGCTGAGCAGATGGGGAAGGTTGTCCGAGAGAACCCAGACCGCGTAATGCTTCCGTTGGATGTGGCGGTTAGAGGCAAGAACGGAGAGAGGGTTGAGCTTGAGGTTTCCCAGCTTCCATCTGAATATCCCATCTGCGACATAGGCTCCAAAACCATAAGCCGATACGTTGAGGAGGTTCGGAAGGCTAAAACGGTTTTTGTCAGCGGCCCCCTTGGAGTATATGAAGACGAAAACTTTGCTTTGGGAACCAGGGAAGTTTTCAAGGCTATCGCCGAATCCAACGCTTATTCTGTGGCTAGCGGAGGCCACACAGTTTCAGCCTTAAAGGCCTTCAAGCTAGTGGAAGGCTTCAACCATGTAAGCATCGCTGGCGGAGCCTTCCTTGAATATTTGATGGGGAAGAAGCTTGCCGGGGTTGAAGCTTTGAAAGAAGCGGCGAAAAGAATGAAGGCTTCTGGAGGTGGCTGAATGGTTGTGGTTGTAGAGCTTTCCGTGGTTCCTCTAGGTTCCGGTGTAAGTGTCAGCCGTCTGGTGGCTGAGGCTGTTAAAGCCTTAGAGGAGATGGGTTTAAAATATCAGGTTACGCCCATGTGCACGGTTTTTGAGGCTTCAAGTGTCGAGGAGGCTTTCAAGGCAGCCAGCGGGGCGCATGAGGCTGTCTTCAAAGCTGGAGCCCTAAGAGTTTTAACCACAGTTAAGGTGGATGAGCGGAGAGACAGGCCGAGAGCCAGAATGGAGGAGAAAGTGGAATCTTTGAGAAGGGCTATTGAGGACTGATTCCAAGCTGGCGTAGAGCATCCAAAACCTCGAGGATTTCCTTTCGACTGGTTAAGCCTACCGCTGCGGAGTCGGCGAACTGGTAAACATATTCTAAGGCTTCCTTCGGCTTCAGCCTTCCAGCGGCAAGAGGCTTAATAGCCACTATTTTGGCGGAGGTTTCCTTTAAAGCCTTAAGCGTCGCCTCAGGGCTGGGCTCCATGAAGGCGCCAATTCTATTTAGGGGAGCCAGGTAAACCTCTATCTCTCCAAGCTTGCTGTCTAGGAAGGGAATGGTTTCTCCTGGGGAATGGGTTGCCGCGGCGGGAACCGCCCCAATCCTTTTCACAGCCTTCAAGCACTCCCTTATTTTTGCCAGGTTAAAGCTGTCAGCTATCTCGGCGTGAAGCGCCACGACTTCGGGAGAAAACCTTTCAAGCCTTCTCAAGGCTTTCTCGAAATCCCCGTAGATGCTTACGGTTAAATGGAAGTCGAGGTTCACCTCGGTTAAGGCTTCTATGGTTGGAGGTGAGACTACAAGCTGGAGGGCTTTAATCCCCAACTGGTAGGCTTCCCTGTAAATCTTAGCGATGTTTGAAGGTTTCAGGCAGAAAGTCTTATAGTATTCGAGGGCTTTCAAGCCGAACTGGCCTGCCCCTATGAAAGGCGAGGTTCCCAACATGAGTTTTGGAAGCTTCAGGAAGCCTAGCCCCCTGGGAATTCCTCCCTTTCAATGCTTGAAAGCCATTCTTCTGCTTCTCTCCTAACCCTCCTGAAGGCTTCCTCATATCTGGCCTCCTTAAACTTTCTCCGGTCGGCGAAGATGTAGAAGAGGATTTGGTAGCGGGAAAGCGTCTGGTAGTCTGCGGCTGAATGCTCCTTAAGGGTTATTGGCGAGCCTTTATCCTCATCCATGAGGAAAGGCTCCTCAAGCAGCCTGTAAAGCCTGGAAAAATCCACCCCCACAGGCTTAATTTCCCCGCGGTGGTCCACCCTTAAACCCAGCTCGCCATACTTCTCCTCGAAAAGCTCTTTAAGTTTCTCAAGCTCGCCCCGTCTCCGGCTGACCGTCCGCAGGGAAAGCCTCCGCTCGTAAACGGTGGCATACCTTTTCCTGCGCTCCAACACGTCTCTGAAAATCTGGTAGGCCTCCTCATAGCGGTCAACCGTATGCTTGGTCTCCCTGCGATGTTTAACCTCAGCTATAAACGAGAAGTCATCATAGTTTAGAAGCTGGTCAGGGCTGGAGACAAGACTTTCAAGAAACTCGGGCATAAGAAAGAGGGCATCATAGATCATGTGCTCGAAAATTCTTGAGGTTCGATGGTAGTAGACGTTTGCATACATGTGTTGGAGGGAGACGAAGCTGTCAAGGAGGGCTCCAGCAGCCGTCTTAGAAATTAAAAGTCTCCCCTCTCTAACCCTGAAGCCGTCGATTATCCGCTCGTAGTCCACCGAGCCATATTCGCGGGTTCCAGCATGGTAGGAGTCCCGGTTGAGATAGTCCAGCTTATCCACATCATAGGGGCCATCGATGATTTCATGAAGGAATCTTGGTGCTTCCCCTCTCATCACCGACAGAATTTTCCCGGAATCCATAAAGCGGTCTAAAACTTGAGAAAGCCTCTCCGAAACTATTCGAACACCCATCTGTTCATGGTCAAACCTAAGTTCAGGCTTCCCTAGCTTGGAGGCAAGCTGGTTGCAGGCGTCTTCAAAGGTATGGCAGAAAGGTCCATGGCCAACATCGTGAAGTAAGGCTGCAAGCCTCAACGCCTGCAAGGTTTCAAGAATTTCGTCTTCGCCAAGGTTCAGCCGGTCTAAGCCTTTCAGGTTTTCCCGGCTTATACATGGTTCACCGTAAAGGGGGTGATGCATCTTATCGAAGGCAGGAGACTGCCTTCTTAAAATTCTGATTAAGGCTTTATGGGCTAGATACATGACGCCGAGGGCGTGGGCTTTCCGCGTGTGGGTGGAGCCGGGGTAAACATGATGGGTTGCATAGGTCTGGTAGAGGCGGTCTAACCTTTGAAATTCAGGCCTATCGATAATCTCGTTTTCAACCCCGGTAATGTAGATATAGCCGTAGATGGGATCGCGGATTTCCCGTTTAAACTTGAATGCTTCTGAGAAGGCCCCCACCATTAAAGCACCATGAAAACCTTACTTTTCAGCTTCCTTAAGGCTTTCCTCCTCAGCTGCCTCCAACACTAAAACTCCCACGTAGCCGCATTTCTCGCAGACATACTGGTTGGGGGTAAGCCAGCCGTCAAGGCTACCATAAGGCTTAAGATTGGGATTGCCACATCTGGGACAGAAAATCCTCCGCCCTTTAAACCCTTGATGGCGGAGTCTCCTGAAAATTTCCAGGAAGCTTTTAAAGCCCAACTTTCAACCCTTCTTTCTCCTTCTACCTTTAGCCTTAAACTTGAAGCCTAAAATGTATACCTCAGCGTTTCGGGGAAGCTTCCCGTAATGCTTCCTCAAGGCTCGAAGCAGCTCTTTAACGTTTCTGAAGCCGTCCTGTCTGGCGTCGTTGTCGGTAAGCTGCTCCAGCCTCTTCCTTTCCACCTTAACTATTTGAGCTGTGCCTATTTTCTCTCCTCCAACGTTCACCTCAACTATTTCGCCTAGTTTAAGGCTGGTTCTAAGCCTAATGGTTGAACGCTTCTCCCCTGAAAGGATTTTTTGCTTATACTCTTTCGAGAAGTTTAGAGGCTTCCTCCCCGCCATAGTGCAGGAACACCTCCCCCACGGTTTCCCTCAAAACCGTTTTAATGTTGGAGGCTGGAATGCCGCTTCGCAGGGCGGAAGACTTCCAAGGCCTCCCTTGGAAAACCTTAGCCAGCAAAGCGGTTTCCACCTTGGGTGAAAGTTTAAGCCTAGGTTTCCCAGAGCTCAGGAAATGGGTTTTCACGAGGCTTCTTATGGCGGCTGAGGCAGCCTCATAGGTTAGGGTTCCGGAAACATAGGAGGCTAAAGCTGCCTTCTGAACCTTCGTAAGCTGGAGGGGATGCCCGTAATCCATGTTTACCCCTCGGAGGAGAAGCTGGGCCAGCTCGGTTTCCATTCCGAAATAGGTATCGTGGAGGCTGTCCAACAGTTTCAGCCTGAACTCTAAATTCAGAACTCTGGTGAGCTTCAAGGCTTTCCCGGTTAAAGGTTTAACTACGAGCACGCTGTATTCGCCTGAGACAAGGTTTCTGGCGGGACTAATATAGACGGGGAAGAATCCCGCCCTAAGCCAGAACCTTAAAAGTTCAGGGGTAGCTCCAAACCCTGCTCCAACCCAGTCGTAGCCTAAAGCCTCAGCCTCCCGGGAAAGCTCGTCTAAGGCCTTTAAGCCTAAACCTCGCCCTCTAAGCTCCGGGTGAACCGCTATCCGCACCACCCTTAATCCTCTAAGCTTGGCGAAATACCTGTAGGGCACATAGTTTTTCGCTATACAGCTAGGAATAACGTTGCCTGGAGGGTTGCCTCCCGAAGCCACCTCCTCAATAATTTCGGAGGGCATGCTTCCCTCCTCGCAGAGGTGGAGGCTAGCTAAAATTTTTCCTTCAGCCGTTATCAGCGCCCGGGCGAAGTGGTGGGGGGCTTCGCCGAGAATGGCTACGTCGTCAGGCCTGTTTCTGTAGTGGGCTAAAACATAGATGCCGATGAACTGTCGAAGCATATTCTCCTGTTTAAGGAACCATTCTTCAAGGTTAGGTGAAATGTAGATGCAGTGGTCTGGGCTTAGGCTGAGCCTTTCCTGATTGGTGAGTTCAGCTGGCTCAGCGTTAAGCAGTAGGGCGTCGTAAAGCCAAGCTTCAACAGGGTCGCCTTCCCCGTAGCGTATCGGGGTTTTAAGTTCAACCCTCCGCAGGGAAACCTCCTTATCCTTCTCCAAGGCTTCCATAAATCTTAACCCGAAGCCTCTGCCAGCTCCCTCATAGCCGTGAATAGTGGAGGAGTAAACAGCCTTACGGAAGCTTCGCAGAATTTTGAAGAGGAGGGGTACAGGTATTCCTGCAGCCTCATCCACCAGCACAAGGTCGGCTTTACGCCTCAAAATGTTGAGGGGGCTAACCGTATCGATTATTCCCAGCTTACAGCGTAAAGCCACCGTGGAACCCTTCACTTTAACCTCCTCAAAGTTCACCCCCAAAGCTTTAAGGCCTCTAGCCGCAAAATCCAGCACCACCCGCACATTGGAAAAGCTGGGAGCCGTAAGGGCAATTTTGAAAGGTTTTCTCTTGCTTCCCAGCCTGTAAAGTAGCGCGGCGCTTCCCAAACCTAAAACCGCTGATTTTCCCCTGCCACGGTTAGCCGTAAGCACAAGCACCCTTCTAACCGAAGCCTTAGGAGGCTTCAACATCTCCTCAAAGGCTTTAAGAGCCTCCACCTGGTCTTGGGTTAAAGCTATCCGGTAGATTTCCCTGGGAAACTCCGCGTCCTCGGGAAGGCTTAACATGCGGCTTTCCAAGGGTGGAGAACGGTAAGGTTTCCCTTCGACGAGCTGTCCATTCTCGAAAATCCAGATTCCGGGTTTCCCTTTGAGGGTGTTGATAAGCCTTCTCGTGAAAAGGTCTCGGAGGTCTTCCTCCCTGTAGGGTGGAACCAGAAGCCTTCGCCTAAACCTGGTAACCGTCCTCAACCACTCTTCAAGTTTAGGCGTTAAAAGAACGATGATTCCTCCTCCTCTAACAAGCTCCACCAGCCTTCCAAGATCGTTAGGCCTCAACTGCTCAGCCAGATCCATAACCAACCCATCAAAGCTTAAACCTAAAATTTCCTCAGAGTTCTTGTAGAGAAGGGTTTCAACGGAAACCTGCCCTTCAAATTTTTCAAGCCAGCCTTTAAACCTGGCATAGGAGGAGTCTTCCTCAAAGCTGTCTGCTGCAAAAAGGATTTCTGTAGGTTCTCCTCGAAGGTTGGCGTATTCGGTGAAGAGGGCTGCCGCTTGTTCCTCCCGTCCTTCCCCGGCCAGCAGGATTAGGCAGCGATGCCTACTCCCCACTACTTCACCTAACGGCTTAAAGAGGCTGCGGGATAGCTCGCTGGCAGACATGCCTCCAAACAGAAATAGCCCTTAACCTGTTTTTAGTTTGCCTCAAAAAGGAGAAGTTTGAGGGTGAAATTAAAGCTTGATTTCCATGCCCACCGTGCGTTTCACGAGCTCCATGATGGGGGCAGCCATCTCGGGAAGTGGCCCCTCCCTCCCAGGGATAGTTATAACGGTTGGGGTGAGCCTTTGAGAGGCTTCCCGAACAGCGTCCATCATGTCTTTGGCAAGCCCCTCCGTGATGGCTATAACCGAAATGTCTGCACGGTCGATAAGCTTCCATAAAAGCTCTTCCGCCTCTTTAGCGTTTTTAACACCGTAAGCGTTCCTCAAGCCTGCTACCCTGCAGAAGCCTGCCAAATCTTCCTCAGCGATAATGGCAATTTTACCCATGGCTTTCAGCCTGCCTAATCGCCCTTTTAAAGCTGAATTAAGCTAAACCTTAACCCCTTTAAAACTGTTTCAGGAACTCCTCCCGCGACATGATGGTCCCGCAATAATAGCAGCGGAGGCGAAGGTTTTCCCCCTCTCCCTCCACGTGGAAGGTAGGCTTTATAGGCTCACGGCTGTTGGTTATGCAGGCCACGTTAGGACATTTAAGAACTCCGGTAATCATGGATGGCGGCTTAACCCTCTCCTTTCTTGCCACCTCAAAATTCCTTATAATGTTTATGGTGGCGTTGGGGGCTACCAGCGCTATCCTGTCCACCTCTTCGGGAGCTAGCTCCCTCCCCTCCACCTTAACTATATCCTTCTTCCCAAGCTTCCCGCTGGGAACATTCATCAAAACGCTGACGATGAAGCCTTCCCTACCCGTTATGCCTAAAATGCGGAGCACGGCGAGGGCTGTTCCAGCTGTAATATGGTCTATTACCGTTCCATCCTTGATCTTCTCAACTCTCAGCTCCCTTTTCTCCGACAAGGTTTCACCAGCCTCAAAATAACCTAATTCCCGAGGCCTGCCTCAAAAATGTTAGTAAGAGCCCCTCTTTTAAGGGTTCAAGCCTGAATAGAAAACTTTATAATCAGAGTTTCTCCCAAAACCATCTAACATTCCCAGCAAGCCTAGTAAGGGTGAAAGAGAAATGCCCGAGGTGAAGGTTGACCTAGAAAAA
>QMYF01000020.1 GCA_003662515.1 Candidatus Hecatellales archaeon
AAAGTTTTCACTTTGAAAGGAACCCCGGGCAGCCCTAAATATTTCTAAACTGCACGATTTATCTTTTGGCTGCTCTCCAGATACTAGGGCTCCAATGTATATGAGGTGTAAAAAAGTAGTGTTGAGGAAAAGTTAGTCAAGTATTTGCTCTATGAGTTCGGCGTCGCTTTCATGAGGCATCGGTAGACCTGTTACGGCTGCAGCTCTCTCAGTTAGGGCTATTAAGTCATTCCTGTTTATCAGCTCTATTTTGAACTTTCTGGAGCCTGCTAGGAGCTGCTGGAGGCTCACTCTCACCCTGTCATAGAGGTAGCTGTATAGGCCGACTGCGCCCCACGGGATACTCTTAAACCTATCTCCATACCTAGCTTTAAGCTCAGCAACGCATCTGAAGAATTTCTCAGGTGTTGAACCATACTCCTCGGCGAAGGCCTTTGGAAGCTTGCCTTTCTGGGCTAACTCAACAAAGTATTCGGCTTTCATCACCGCTGTTAGCGGCGATCTGCCCATGACAACTCCCTTAACTATTGGGCCGTCTCCGAAGTTGCTTAGGGCTATAGCCTTATAGATCTGGCTTTCTTCGATAAAGCCTCCAGCCATCACTATGTCTGGTACATGCTTACCCTTCTTCTTAAGGATTTGAGCGCACTTTAAGACTACAACTTCAAGGTAAACGGTTGGTATGCCCATCTCGTCCATCATTGGAACAGGGCTCATACCTGTTCCGCCGCCAGCACCATCGAAGGTCACATAGTCGACTTTAGCCTCTGAAGCCACCTTGAGGGTGAAGGCTACAGCTGCAGGCCTATAGCATCCAGTCTTAATTGAGACACCTTTAGCTCCCTGACTTCTAAGCCACTCAATATCCTCTATGATATCCTTCTCAACAGGCATTCCAACCCTGCTATGCCTCTCAAAGGAGTCAAAGAGGCCTTGCTTGAAGGCGTCTTGCACTACCGGGTCTTCCGGGTCTGGAATTACCACGTAACCTCTCTTTTTAAGTTCAATGGCCCTATTAAGGTCTCTTATTCTAATTTCTCCTCCTATAGCTTTGGCTCCCTGACCCCACTTGCGCTCGATGAAGTTGACTTCAAGTTTGGATAGGACATAGACATCCACTCCCAACCTCTGGTCTTCAACATTCGTCTGAACTATTACATCCCCATACTTTCCATCCCAGAATTCCTTAAAGGTTTTAACCCGCCGCTCCATCTCCTTAGAGTAGGTAACCTTTCCGTTAGTTATCTGGGATTCTGGATCCACTCCGCAGACGTTTTCACCTATAATTATTGCTATTCCTGAAATGGCTGCTCCAATAGCTAGACTATCCCAGTTAATCCTAGCCACATCGGTTGAACCGTAGGCACCTATCATGACTGGAACCTTTAAGGGCATCTTACCTACAACGATTTCAGTTGAGGCGTTTGGGAATAGGGCTACGTCCGGATCTGGCTCTATACCCTCAGCGCCTAGGAGAGCTGCTTGTATGTTTATATGAGACCAGTCTAGGCCGTAATCTTTTAGAGACCCAGCTGTGCTATAGCCGAAATATTTCGGCATAGGGTAAATCGCTTCTCTGCCTCTGAAGGCTGATAAGCCTATCTGGCAGAGAACCGGGCAGTCATAGATACATATTGGACACATACCGCTTATGCTACTGGTATCCTTAACTCTACTTATAGTTCCAGTCGTAGATTTCGCGTTAAGATATGAGGAGTTCGGGTGAACTCTTTCCGACAGGTTAAATCCCTCCTAGTCAACTGCATTCGGAAATTGCAGTATTAGTTTACTTGAGGAATTAATAAGATTTACGGAAAACAATTTCCTATTGATTGCTTTGGAAAGTATTGAGTTTTGGGTGTCCTTATCACAGGTTCTTCCAGTCTAAGTGCTCAACAATAATGGCAAATCCTTAAACTGAAAATCTCAACGTTTCACCGTAAACCCTGCGCCCAATTATGTCATTAAAGCGATCCTCAGATCCGGGACATAGGTATTCTGTACTACTCATTATTAGCGGGTGACCGGGGTCTCAGAAATGTTAAGGTATTTCGATAAATTCAAAAAATACGATATATAGATGCTTTGAAAGTTGTGAAACCATGAAAATTCTGTTAGTTATCCCAAAAAGAGAGGAGCTGAAAATGCAAGAAAAATGGGGGAAGAAACGGCCTCAACTCTGAAAGATTTTCAGATAGAGGAGGTTGAAGTTTCTAATCTAGATAAAGAGGAAATTGCAAATGCTGTTGCAAAGACCTATGTGACTGGGCAAAATATTAAGGCTACAATTATCTTAGGTGTAACAGGTCCTCTGCTTTTAAAGGAGCTTAAGAAAATTTTTGGGATACCTTTCTTAAGTTTTGATAATGTTATTCTTTCGGTTGTTGGAAGGTCTCCCCTAGCTCGCGTAGTTTCCGTTGTTTCTACGTTTTCTGAGGAGAAAACACTGTTAACTTGTAAGGCAGTTTACGAGTTCATACCAAACCAGATCTACATTTTAAATAGTAAGGACATAGGAGAGATTCCTCAGCTTTACCGCCGTGGCTACCATATCATTATTCCATGCTCAGCAGAATTAGTATCTAAACCTGAACTGTTAGACAATCTATTAAAAGGGCTGGAAGGAGTCAGTGTCGAAAACCCTTTATCCTATTTTAAAGAGGAAATTTACTCTTTGAATCTAGGCAAGGGTAAGCCTTCAACCTACAAAATTGAGAGGATTTTACCCTGTATTGCAGATTCTTCAAAAATTAGGTTTATAGCCCAGCTGAATGCTAATGTAGAAGACCTACTTCCGATTCTTTACTTACATCTTAAACGTTCCAACTACCTTGAAGCTCTAGACGCCTTAACATTCACAACAGACAAAGAAGAAATGATAACAATTTATGGAAACGGCAAGGTTTGCGCAGGAAAAGTTAAAGATGAAAATAGGGCAAAGGAAATTCTTCTGGAACTTATAGATTTACTGTCAAAGGCTTATGATTATCTTTCTCGGCATGGTTCTCCCCCAGCTGAGATGTTTGAAGCTAGGCGTAAGCTTAACCCTAACATAGTTTATAGCTACCTACCTAAGCTAAACTGTGGAAAATGTGGAGAGAAATCTTGCTTCACCTTTGCCATCAAGCTCATATCCGGAGAAAAGAAGCTTTCAGAGTGTAAACCTTTAGTAGAGGAAGAAAAATACAGAAAAAACAGGGAGTTCTTAGAGAAGCTGTTTAATCCTCTTCTTTGAAGACCTTCAATAAGGGTAAAGAAAAAGTGAAAAGTTTGCGATAAACGCTGATTTCCGTTAACAGTTGTTTACGTTTATTCCTCTAAAATTGTCTTTTATAATAAGTTCTTTTGCCTTTCTCACCTCATCGGCGGAAATGTATTTCTCGATGCCCAGGCCTTTACCAATGTCGATGTGCAGAGCCTTCTTTTTCATGCCTATATCCCTAGTCAAAGTAATACTCTTTGTAATCTTAAAACCAGCAGCCTCTATTGTTTTTCGGCTACATTCAAATGGGTAACCGTCCACAGTAATGATCTTCTTCGCCGCCTTAGTCTTCTCTAAAACGGGTTTTACCTTTAATTGTACCGAGGGCAGACACCCGATAGGCTGCTTTTTCTAGGCCAAGCTCTTTAACCGCTTCCAGACATGCAAGGGCACTAGTTATTCCAGTATTCGACAGTCCTCCAAAGCATGAAAATATAATGCACTCATGGGTTGACATTCCTTCCCGCCACTCTTTCTCCTCTGCCATCTTAAATCCCCGCGCTTTATCCCCATTCATGCAGTAGCCGACTCTGCTCATATTGGGAAGCCGAGCATTTTCAAGCCTATGTAAACATAGAGGAGGCCTAAGCATATCCTGAGGATTTTCGGCCTTGTTCTTTCGCTTACAATAGCGCCTAATATTGAGAAGGCGGCACTCGTCAACCCGAGGGTTAGGAAGGCTCCATAGTTAAAGTATCCTATGCTGTAGGGTGGGAAAATGCTATTTTTAAGGTTTTGAACTTGTAAACCGTAAAGCATATAGCTAATAGAACCTATCCCAGAGCTGACAACCATCATTGCTAAGGAAAGAAGAATTGAAAGATGCATGGGGAAGCCTAAAACCAGGTTTAGGAGTGGAACATAAACAAGCCCCCCGCCAATCCCTATAAACGCTGCGAAGGTTGCAGCTATAAACCCCCAACAAAAACCCTTAACCATACTTAGGCTCGGTATTTCTTCTACGGGTTTCGGCTTTGCTGTTAAAAACCTCCAGGCGCCAATAAGGCAAACCACGCCAAAAAGCATTTTCATAATCCATCCTGGAGCATAAGAGGTTACTGTAGCCCCTAAAACCGCGCCGACACCAGCACCTAAACCTAAACCCTTCCATAGGTTAAAGGGAAACTTTTTTGTTTTTCCAGCCTTCGTATGCATTTTGGCTCCGATTAGGGCTGTAGGAACAACAACAGCCAAATTTGTTCCAAAAGCAACCTTAACAGCAACATCTAGAGGGCAACCAAAACCTGTAAACATAAAAATCATTACAGGAACCATGATAAAACATCCACCAACACCAAACATTGCACTAACAAACCCAACGCCAGCACCAGCAACAAGAAAAATCCAAACCCACAATGGAACGGTGAAAACCATGCCAACCACATAGCCTTTAGTCTTTAACGGGCCTATAAAGGTTTAGTAGAAACTAAGAAAACTAAACCTTTAAATATTCAATGAAGCTCAAAATTCCTTTTTAGGAACAGGCTGTTCCCAAGGGGGGAAGTCTATGGCTGAAAGTAAGCCTTCCCGTAGGACTGCTTTGAAGATTGCCGTGACAGCTGTTGTCTGTGGTGTGGTTGCGGGGGTTGGGGGATGGCTTGCCGGCTCAAGCATGGCTCCCCCGCCGAAAACAGTCACAGAAACCGTTACTAAAACTGTTCCGGGGGCTGGGGCGACAGCCACGGAAACGGTCACAAAGACCGTTACAGAAACCACCACGAAAACCGTTACCGAAACTGTTACAGCAGGCGCGAAGCCTTCAGGCCCGCCCATAAAAATAGGCCACCTAGCCGACATGACCGGCCCCCTAGCCGTTTACGGCTACTCTAACAACCTGATCCTCTCGAAGGCTATTGAGTACATTAATGCTCATGGGGGCATAAATGGTAGGCCAGTTGAGCTTGTGGTTGAAGATACGGAGACGAAGGTGGCTACGGCAACCTCGAAGATGAGGAAGCTTATCGAGTACCATAAGGTGGATGTGGTAATAGGCTCCCAGCATTCGGGGATTAACATAGCATGCAACCCGATAGCTAAGGAGCTGAAAACCCTCCACATACCGGTGGGTGAAGCCTACGCGATCACAGCCCAGAAAGGGAACAGGTACGTGATGAGGATAAACAATAATGTGAGGGAGCAGGTTAAGGCTGGAATCGAGGACGCAATCAAGTATGTTGCTAAGAAGTGGGTTACCATGGTTGTGGACTACGCCTGGGGATGGTCGAACGAGGAGGAGTTCCGAAGGTATGCCCCCCAGTATGGAGGAGAGGTGCTGAAGTCCATTAGGGTTCCCCTGGGAACCAAGGACTTCATGCCATACATAGCCCAGATACCCAAGGAGGCTGAGGGCATATTCTACGCTTTCTTCTTCGGAGACTTCCTAAGCCTGATACGAGACCTGCACGCCGTACGTCCAGACCTCAAACAGTACTGCCCCATCTGTGCCCCTGAAGGGATCGACACGGAGACCCTAGGCGAAGCCTTTGAGGGAGCCTACGTGCTCTCATGGTTCCCGAGGTACCTATCCGAATATGACACGCCGTTCAACCGGGAGTTCCGTGAAATCTGCGGTATCGACGAGAAGGGTAAGGAGGCTAAAACGGGTAAAATGCTCACCCTCTCCCACAGCTGGGCTCTCTGGGAGGCAGCCTTCGCCCTCAAGCGGGCGATGGAAGAGATAAACTGGAAGAGTAAAGAGGACACGCCGAAGCTGATTGAGGCTCTCGAAGGAATGAGCTTCAAGGAGAGCCTCTTCCACGTGCAAGGTGAAAAGTTCATCAGAGATGTGGACCATCAAACCTTCATGCGTCACTTCCTCATGCGGGTTGAAAACGGCAAGCTGAAGCTTGTGAAGATAATACCAGTGGAGAAGTCCATCTACGAGCCTGAAGTCGACTACACGAAGGAGAGCTTTTAAACCTTCTCCCCTTATTTTTTGGCTGATAACCATGGTTCCCTTAGGCGCCGAGTTCGCTTCAAGATTCCTATTTGTCCTGGTTAACGGTTTTGTTTGGGCTTTAATAGTAGCCCTAGTCGCGCTTGGGCTATCATTTATATTCGGCTTAATGGACATCGTAAACATTGCCCATGGAGACCTCTACATGCTTGGAGCAGTCCTCACGTGGTATGGTTTGGCTGCCACCGGAAATTTCTGGCTTGGGGTGATTCTTGCAACAGCAGTAGTTGGTGTTTTGGGTATAGGGTTGGAGCGTGGGGCTTTAAGGCCTGTTGAGGGCATGCCAGCCTACACGGTTGTCGTAACCATCGGCATCTCATACATTCTACAACAAGTGGTGCTTGCAGTCTTCGGCGGAAGCCCCCAGAAGATGTCTGACCCCTTCCCCATGGTTATAGAGTTCTTGGGGGTCCGCTACCCAGGCTATAGGATTTTGGTGGCTGGAGTTTCAGGCATAGCACTCCTCGCCCTCTGGTTCCTCCTCTTCAAAACCTCGGTGGGACTCTGGATTAGGGCTACCATGCAGGATAGGGAGATGGCGAACGCCATGGGAATATCTGTGAACAATATTTACGCTATGACGTTTGCGCTTGGGGCGGCTCTCGCAGCCCTCGGCGGAGCCCTAGCCTCACCCATCGTCCAAGTCTTCTACCTTATGGGCTACGACCTTCTCGTGCTCGTATTTATCATAGTTATTGTTGGAGGTCTCGGCAGCCTCAAGGGCACAATGGTTGCAGCCCTGATAATCTGCCCCCTAGAAAGCGTTATGACACTTTTCGTAACTCCAACAGAAGCTAGGGTCATATCTTTCTTGGTCATGGCGGCAGTCCTGCTCGTGAGGCCTCAGGGGCTGTTTAAGGCTTGGAGGTAGAGAGCCTTGGCGAAGTATAGGCTTAAGCCTACGCTTAGCGGATGCGTGCTAGCTACGGCCGTGGTAATTCTGGTGGCTGTTGGCCCCCTACTCCCAGCAAGCCTACGCTCCCTCCTAATAGACATCATGA
>QMYF01000021.1 GCA_003662515.1 Candidatus Hecatellales archaeon
ACCTGGAAGCCTTCAGGAAGGAGAGGGCCTCCAAAATTAAAGCCGACGTTAAACGCTATTGGAGGCTTAATGAGGGTGAGGAGAAACCTAAACCTTTCCTCCTCTACATCGACCTAGCCTATCTGGCCGCGGAGAATGGCTCCTTACTCAGCAGGCTTAGAAAGTTAAGGCTGGAAAAAGCTTCAGCAGGTTTAGCTTTAGAGGTGGCTGTGCTTATTCCGGGAGGAATAGGGTAGGGATGGAGGCCTCTCAAGGTCAGCGTAGGCTGCTTCACCTAGCCATCGGCCTAATACTGCTTTTGGCTCTTCTCTTCTACCTTGAAGGAGGCTTAAATCCTTCCCCCTCCCCAAGCCTTGAAGAGCTTTACGTAGGCGTTCTAGGCTCGGAAGACAAGGCTGAAATTCTTCATGTGCCCTTTGTGAGGCAGAAGCCCTTATACTGTTCAGAGGCTTCAGCCAGCATGGTTCTCCAATATTACGGCTTTCAGATTTCCCAAGACCAAGTTCACGACGCAGGCTTCGACCGCTTCGAAAACATGCTTCCCTTCCTTCAACGTTACGTCGAAGCCGAATACCAGGAAAACTTCAGCTTGGAGGAGGTTAAAAGGGAAATCGACCGAGGCAACCCTGTAATTCTCCGCTTGCTTATCGACGGCTACAGGCACAGCGTCGTGGTGGTAGGCTACGATGAAGAATACCTTTACATTCTCGACCCGGATGTGGGCCCCTACCTGAAGGCAAACCCGAAGGTTTTAGAGGAATTATGGCGGGGGACAGGTAAATTAGCCATAACCTTAAGCCGGAAAACAGGGTAGACAAGCCCTTATATGGTTTAGGCCTTCTTAGACCTTTAAGGAGGGTAGCAGGTGAAATGGCTTCAGCCAGCCCGACCCTCGAAAAACTGAAGGGCAGAGACTTCCTAACCCTCCAGGACTTCTCTGCAGAGGAGCTTGAAGCCATCATGGAGCTGGCTTTAAGGCTGGAAGCCGAATGGAGGAGCCTTAAACCGCTTCAAGGAAAAACCGTGGTTATGATTTTCCAGAAGCCTTCCACGCGGACTAGGGTTTCCTTTGAGGTTGCGGTTAATCAGCTGGGAGGCTGGACGGTCACCTTGGGGTGGAATGAAATGCAGCTTGGCAGAGGTGAAACCATCGTTGACACCGCCAGAACCCTTGAACGCTACGCCGACTGCGTGGTGGCGAGGGTTTTCCGCCACAGCGACCTTGAAGAGCTGGCGGAGCATGCTGGAATCCCTGTGGTGAACGCGCTTTCAGACCTCTATCATCCCTGCCAGGCTCTCTCCGACATGCTCACCCTGCGTAAAAGGTTTGGAAGCCTGAAAGGCTTGAAGCTTGCCTGGGTAGGCGACGGAAACAATGTTTGCCATTCCCTGCTTTTAGCCTGCTCTAAACTTGGAGTCAACATGGCCGTCGCCTGCCCTGAAGGCTTTGAACCCTCGGAAAAGGTGCTTCAAGTAGCCCTTAAGGAGGCTGAAAGCTCAGGAGCCAAAATCGAGATTGTGAGAGAGCCTGAGGAGGCTGCCAGCCAGGCTGACGTAATCTATACCGATGTTTTCGTGTCCATGGGCTTCGAGGAGGAGCGGGAGCGGAGGCTTAAAGCCTTCCTACCCAAATATCAGGTTACCCCGAAGCTTTTCCAGCATGCCAAGCCTAACTGCGTTTTCATGCATTGCCTTCCAGCCCATCGAGGTGAAGAGGTGGTAGACGAGGTAATCGACGGCCCTCAATCCATTGTTTGGGAGCAGGCGGAAAACAGGCTCCACCTGCAGAGAGGACTACTGGCAGTACTGCTTCAGGGAGAACCCTAAAAAATTATAAATTTATGTATGCTTATCAAGTCAGATTTATTATGCCACTCCACCCATAAAACTTGTAGTTGACAGCCCCTCTTTAAGGCCAGCCATTAGAGAAAATCTTCCCGAGGAGAAGAGTTAACGATGGATGTATCCGTGGTCTTCCCTGTCAGGAATCGTGCCTCCTACGTTAGGCGTGCAGTTAAAACAGCGTATAAGGCGAGGGGGGTAAAGGAAGTTATCGTTATCGATGGAGGCAGCAGCGATGGCACCGTTCAGGAGGCCATCAAAGCCAAAGCGAAAACAATAATTCAAAGCAAGCTAGTTTACCCCGGGAAAGGTGTAGCCATGCGTGACGGCTCCTATCTGGCCTCCGGAGACATCGTTGTTTTCTTGGATGTGGACATTAAGAATTTGACGCCTGACTTCGTGGAGAAGCTGGCTGAACCTATCATGCGAGGGGAGGCAGACTTTGTTAAGGGCTGTTTTGAGAGGGCGGCTGGCCGTGTAACCGAGCTGGTGGCTAAGCCTCTCCTTAAAATGTTCTATCCTGAGCTTTCCGAGTTCAGGCAGCCTCTCAGCGGGGAGATTGCTGGTGTAAGAAAGATTTTCTATGAGGTGGAGTTTGAGGAGGGCTGGGGTGTAGACGTAGGCCTCCTAATAGACTTCTACAGGCTTGGTAAACGCATAGTTGAAGTGGACGTCGGCTACAAGGACCATGAAATGAAGCCTCTCAAATCTTTAACCGACATGGCGCACCAGGTGGCGGACGCCATCCTTAAACGGGCTGTGATTGATGGACGGGTGGACAAGAAGGTGGCTGAAGAGAGGCTGCGAGCCTTTGTAGGTAGGGTGTAGCCTTGAGAACAGTAGTCTTCGAAGGTTTAACCCATACAGGGATTTTCGCCGTAAACGCGGTTAGGGAAGCGGATCCCGAAGGAAGACTTATCATAGTTGAGCCCACCATAGAAAAGGCTGAGGTGGCCAAAAAACAGTTCACGTGGGCTGAGGTTTTAAAGAAAAATATAGACGAGTTTGTCCAGTACTTGAAGGAGAATGCAAGCCTGATAGATGTTTTCGTCTCCTGCTCCGACAGCGACGCCATCAACTATAAGTTTTGCAACACAGCCCTCGAATCCGGCATCCCCGTGATAATCGCTGTGCTTAACAACCCGATGAACCGTTCGCTTTTTCACCGTTCAGGTATAAGGCTGATAGTGGACCCCTTCTCAACCATAGCCCCCCAGCTTTTAGAGATCTTGAAGCCGTCAGGAGAAATCTTCCTCTATGAAAGCTATAATGGGCATATTGCCCTAGCAGCCTACAAGGCTGGGGAAGCCTTCAAGCCTGTTAAATCGCCTCTGGAAGAAGTGGTCCTTATGGTGGTTAAACCTGACGGCTCGGTGAAAATAAACCCTGAGAAGGTTTCTAAAGGGGAAATCTTATACGTTTTCGGGCGGAAGGAGGCTGTGAAAAACTTTTTGGAGCGTGTTAAAAGCTGAAGGAAATGGTTGCCTTCCTCCTCAGCGAACTTTTCCTGAGAATTGTCTCAGCCATAATAGTGCTGGTAGTCTTCTTCATTATGGGGCATTATCTTCCCGAAAGGCTTCTCTCCCGTTTAACCCATGTTGAGGCAGGCTTCCTCCAGCGGCTTAAAACTTCCATAAGCATCTTCCTCTACGTTATCGGGATAATTGCTGCTCTCAGCATTTTAAGCCTAAGCTACGCCACCCTCGAGATAATCCTGATAATTATCGCGCTCTTCCTCCTAGTAGCCTTCAGAGACATGCTCGCCAACGCCGTCGGGGAACTCTACCTGCGCTTTAGGGTTCCCTTCCACGAGGGTGAATGGATTAGGATTGGAGATGTTGAAGGCAGGGTGGTATCCATTAAAACCTTCGACGTGGAGCTGGTCACCCTTAAAGGCGACAGAGTAGTGGTGCCCAACAGCTACTTCCTGAAAAGTTTCCTGGTTAAAAGGGCTGGAATGGCTGGGGGGGTTTCAGAGTTTTCCCTAACCATTCGCGGCGCCCCTCTACGGGAGGTTGAAAGAGTTTTAGATGAGGCTTTGGAGAAGGTTAGGCCTGAACTTACGGCGCGAGGGGAAATTCGAAGCCTTAAACGTAACAGGAACATGGTTCGGATAACCGTGGCTCTTCCTCTTTTAAACCTGCTTAAGGCGGAGAAGGTTATGGACGAGTTCGTGGAGAGCATTAGGGCTAGAGGCTACGAGGTAGAAGTCCTATAAGCGTCGAGGAGGAAAACCTTGAAAATAGTCCTCTGTAGCGACTATTTCTACCCCAAGCTGGGAGGAATAGTAACCCACATTGAAAATCTGGCTTTAGCCCTCCACAGGAGAGGACATGAAGTCACCGTTGTAACGAGGCGGGCTGAAGCCGCTGGAAAAAGAGGTTTCCCCTTCGAGGTGGTGAGGATAAGCCTTCCCCCAGGTTTCCCGGGCTTCCCCTACTTTGATAGGATGGAGAAAATTTTTGAAGAGTTAAGGCCTGATGTGGTTCACGCTCACCACGCTTTTTCCTCCATTGCTCTTTGCTCCCTGTCAATAGGGAGAAAGCTTGGAGCGAAAACCGTCCTTACAAATCATTCCGTCCAGTTCCTCTACGATTCGGAAACCCTTTGGAAGCCTTCCTCTTACGCGCTTTTCCCCTACCGGAAATTTATTGAATGTGCGGATGAGATTGTGGCTGTAAGTAGGGCTGCAGCCAGGTTTATCGCCCAATTTACAGACCGGAAGGTTAAGGTTATCCCAAACGGAGTATACGTGGAAGAGTTTGCCCCCCGAAGGAAAAGGTTTGATGGTAGAAGCCTGCTTTTCGTTGGAAGACTTGTCCCAAGGAAAGGTTTACATATCCTCCTCGAAGCTATGAAAATTCTCGTCAAGAAGAAGCAGAACTGCCTCCTAACGGTTGTAGGTTCAGGCTGCCTCAGCCCTATGCTGAAAATCCTCGCAGAATCCTCGCCCCTGAAAAGAAATTTGAAGGTTAAAGGACAAGTGGACAAGGAGACTCTTGTGAAGCTTTACCGGAAAGCACATGTTTTCACCTTGCCCTCCCTTTTTGGGGAAGCCTTCGGAATAACCCTGCTAGAAGCTATGGCCTCCAAAACGCCTGTGGTTGCCACCAGGCAGGGAGGAGTAGGTGAAGTTGTGAAAAATGGGAAGACAGGTTTACTAGTCAGAAGGGGAGACGCTGAAGGGCTGGCGGAAGCCCTCTTAACCCTCCTAGAAGACATCCCGCTCACGAAAAAGCTAGCCGAAAACGCTTTCAAGGAAGCCAAAAAATACGACTGGAACCTTATAGCGGAGAGACTGGAAAGGGAAGTTTATTCTCAATAATCAAATTGAAGTAAAAGTTGAGACACCATGACTACCTTCTGGTTGCATAACGAGTTTAGACTTGCAGGCTTCCAATCAGCTTATTAATATTGTTTATTTCGTGTTCTTCCAGATATTTTTCAATTCCCTCTATTATTTCGAGCATAACGCGTGGTTTGACAAAGTTGGCTGTTCCAACCTGAACTGCTGTTGCACCAGCAATAATATATTCGAGGGCGTCGGTGGCAGTGAAAATTCCTCCAACACCAATTATGGGTATGCGAACTCTCTGCGCCACTTGCCATACACATCTCAAACCGATAGGTTTTATGGCAGGCCCACATAAACCTCCCAAAACCGTTGAAAGTTTAGGTTTTCTTTTTTCGATGTCAACTGCCATACCCAAAGGCGAGTTTATCAGCGTTAAAGCTTCAGCTCCAGCCTGCTCGCATGCCTCAGCTATTTCAACAATGTTTGTCACATTTGGCGTAAGTTTAACTATCAAAGTAAGGTTTTTTGCAGCCTTTCTAACCTGAGAAACAACTTTATAAACGGTTTCAGGATCCACGCCAAAGGCTATTCCACCCCGTTTAATGTTTGGACAGGAAACGTTGACCTCTAAACCATCTAATCCTTTCACACCATTAAGTCTCTCAGCTATTTCCACGTATTCTTCTACGGTTTCGCCGCCAATATTGGCTATGATTCTCGTGTTAAACCTTCGCAGGAAAGGCATTTTCTCTTTTATGAAGGCTTCAACCCCAATGCTTTGAAGGCCGACAGAGGCTATTAGCCCGCAGGGGGTTTCAGCTAGCCTAGGCGGAGGATTCCCAAGGGTGGGTTTAAGCCTCACACATTTGGTAACTATAGCTCCAAGCTTGTTAAGGTCTATTAGCTTAGAGTATTCCTCCCCATAGCCGAAGGTTCCAGAAGCAGGCATAACAGGATTCTTTAAAGTCATACGTCCTATTTTGACCGATAGGACGGGCAAGGTTAAACCTCCCAAACAACCTCTTCAGCGTTGAAAACAGGGCCATCCTTACACACAAGCTTATAGGTAAGCTTTCCCTCCTCTCTAATTTTCCTAACACAACATAAACAGGCTCCAACCCCACAAGCCATATTCTGATAAATTGAAACCTCGTAAGGGATTTTCAACATTCTTGCAACGTGTGCCGTCAAAGCAAGCAGATGGTTTGAACCACAGCCAAAAGCACGGTCAACTCCTTTCCCCAAGGCTTCCCTGAAAAGCTCCGCCATTTCCCGTTGGTATTCCTCTTTTTTAGTGTCTCCTTCCACCGTTTCAACCTTCACTCCTAAAGCCTTAAAATATCTCTTCCCAATGTGAACGGTCTCACGTTGGCCGCCAAGAATCGCTGAAACTTCAACACCGCGTTTTCTTAGATCCTCAGCGAGAAACATTAAAGACGCTAAACCTGCTCCTTCACCAATAAGCAAAGCGGATTTCTGTACGGCCTTAGAATTGAAACCTTTTCCAAGAGGACCTAAAACATCCAATTGTTCTCCCTTTCTTTTTTCAGCCAAAAGGGCTGTCCCAATGCCAACCGTCTTATAGAGCACTTTAACCATACCTGTCTCTCTTTCAACTAAGTAAATACTGAAAGGTCTCCTAAGGAAGGGGTGCTCTCCTTTATTACATCTAACATGAACAAATTGACCTGGCTGCGCCCTTAAAGCTATCTCTGGTGCCCTAAAAGTTAGAAGGTAAAGGTCATCAGCCACCCTAACATTCGATAAAATTTCACTTTCAAACAAAAACAATGCTAACTACAACCTCCAACCACTGAAAAATATTTGCGCTTGCTGAAATAAATCTATCCCCCCTTTAATGGCTTCACTATTATACTATAATGGAATTTTATTATTAACAGAGAGATAATTAGGCTTAGAGGAAGGAGTGAGAATTGAATTTGAAATCTGGTGCTCCGGCCGGGATTTGAACCCGGGTCGTGGGCTCGAGAGGCCCACATCCTTGGCCGGACTAGACTACCGGAGCTCTGCGGCTATGTGATGTTTCCCCGGTAGGCTTCTTAAGGT
>QMYF01000022.1 GCA_003662515.1 Candidatus Hecatellales archaeon
CCGCCTGGAAGCTTCATAGAGGAAACCTTCTCAACCTTCCTTAAAATTTCAAGTCTAACCTTCCAGTCTTGGAAATGTTTCTTCAAGGCTTTTTCAACGGCTTTCCGCCGAGGCCTACGCGATAAAACCACTAGTATGGGAGTTTTAAGCCTGCTGTAAATTTCCTCTGGATCCATCACGTTGAAACCCGCGTAGGCGAGGGAGGACAGCATAATAAGGTCTGTCTCCTCTTTCCAGGGTTCAACCATTTCTACAAGTTTTTTCGTGGCGTCCAGCCCGTCAACAGTAATCAGGCTTAAGGAAACCTTCAGAATGGTGGAATTCGAGGTTAATACGCCTAGGAGGAGGCATTTTCCCCTTTTGGAGGTAGGGAAGGCGCCATCCTCGAAAGCTGCAACTTTGAGGCTGCCCTTCAAAGCCTGTCGAAAAAGAATTATCGGCTTAAAGGCGAATAAAGTTTAATTTGCCAGGGTGGAGGCCGCCCAGGTTGGAGCATGTTAAAGCTATTCTCTTCGACTGTGTTGGAACGCTTTTCCGGGTGGAAGCCGACCATGGACTTCAGCTTAAGCTTCTCCATGAAAGGCTTAAGGCTGAAGGCTTCAATCTCAACTATCAAACCTTCATGGAAGCCTACCGTAAAGCTTACGCCAAATACTGGAAGATTCGTAGGGAGGAGTTGAAAGAGGTTTCCAACATGGTTTGGGTGGCTGAAGCCCTCCGTCTGGCAGGCTTAGAAGCCTCCAGCCGAGACCCCGCCATTGAAAGAGCCGTCAAAGACTACTTTCAACCCTACCTTGAAGCCGTTAAACCCGTGGAATGTCTTCCAAGCCTTTTTGAAGAGCTGAAAGAGCAGTTTAAACTGGGCGTAGTAACAAATTTCACCTATGCCCCAGCCATGAGGGAGATTCTCTCCAGCATTGGCGTGGTCAACTTTCTGGATGTGGTGGCTATCTCCCAGGAGGTTGGCTGGCGGAAGCCTCACCCGAAAATCTTCAAGGCTGCCCTTAAAGGCTTAAAGGTGAACCCTGAAGAGGCCTTGTTGGTGGGAGATGACCCCCACGACGACGTCGCCGGAGCCAAAAAGATGGGAATTAAAGCAGTCTTGGTTTTTAAGCCTGGAAACGCGGATAAAAGGTTTTCTGAAGGTGAGGTTTCACCCGACTTCCAGCTTCCCTCCGTTTGCAGCCTTAAAAATATCTTAGGTAGGGGTTAGACTCTTTTTCGTAGCCCAGCATGGTTGCAGGCCCATGGCCAGGGTAAACTTTAAGCCAGTCCGGGAGGGCTGCAATCCTATGTTTAAGTGAGTAGGCCAATTTTTGGAAGGAGCCTCCTGGAAGGTCTGTCCGCCCCACACTCCCCGCGAAGAGGGTGTCCCCCGTGAAAATCTCCTTCTCGCCGAGCAGGCAGATGCTACCTGGCGTGTGGCCGGGCGTGTGGAGAACCTTAAGCTTAAACTTTCCAACCTTAAGCTCGTCGCCTTCCTCAAGAAGCTTGTCCGCCTTGGGTGAACGGTAATGGAGGCCGAAGAGGACGGAAAGGTTCAGCTCAGGCTCTACAAGGGCTTCACTATCCTCCCTGTGGATGAGCAGGGGAACGTTTAAAGCCTCCTTAAGCTCCCCGTTAGCCGCAATATGGTCGTAATGGCCATGACTGTTAACAATATATTCCACTTCAACGTTTAACTCCTCAACGGCTTTCAGAATGAGGTTGCCTTCACCTCCTGGATCCAGAATTAAGGCTTTCCCTGTCTCCTCGCAGTAGATAATGTAGCAGTTGGTGGCTATTGGGCCTACCACCAGTGTTCTAACCTTCAAGTTTCCCAGATCTCCGACGGCTTAAAGGATAAAGCCTTCAGCCAAAATAAGGTTAACGTGCAACTTTAAACTTGAAAACCGCGAAATTTTATCCCTGGGAAGATGGCTGAAAAAGTGAAGCTTAAAGTTTTGGCAGCTGTTTTCCTCGCCTCCCTAGACGAAATTATCGCTGCCAGCCTACTTCTTTTCCTCCTACCCCACCTAGGCTTTCCTGTTCCACCGCTCTACGCCGCCTCCATTCTAGGCGGCCTAGCCTTCCTCTCCTACCTTCTCTACCTGATAATTAAGCCCGCCCTCCTGAAGCCTCCAGCAGTGGGAGCCGAAGCCATGGTAGGCTTAAAAGGCGAAGCTTTAACCAGCCTCACCCCGCGAGGCTTCATCACCCTTCAAGGGGAAATCTGGAGAGCTCTATCGCTAGACGGGGAGATAGAGGCTGGAGAACCCGTAAGGGTGGAGGCTGTGGAAGGCTTAACGGTTAAGGTTAGAAGGGCTAACCGGCAGTCTCAGGCACCTTATAATAGAAGTACTTCCCGTCTTTGAGGATTCGCCTCAGGAAGCCTCTGTTTACAAGCCTCTTCAAGTAAACTGTTATGTTGCTAGGCGAATCGGGAACACCATTAACCTCTAAAGCCTTAGTCACCTCGGAGAGGCTTCTAGGCGTAGCACCCCACTGCGTATTAAAAATCGCCTGCAGGTTTTCCATGGTGCTTTTCGCAGGCTTAATAACCGGGTATCCCTCCGCCTCCTCGAAGGCAGGCTTAAAAGGCTTCATAGAGAACTTTTCCGAAAGCCTCTCAACAAGCTGGCCCATAACGTCTATTTCCGACAAGTGTTCTCCCACCAAACCTTCACAAGACACTTCTAGGGGTCCAAGTTTGACCGTTAGCCTTGCTTTCACCTTTCCCTCAGCCTTTTCAGCTTCGTCCATGATTTTTGCACCTACAAATTATTCTCTTTTTGACATATATTTAGCCTTTTTAGGTTTATTTTTCCAGTTGTTCGTTTACATTTTGCAAATTTTTAGTGTTATGGAAATTAAAAGTGTTTAAATAATTTGGTCCATATTAATACCGTGGTAGCCAGGTGTAAAGATTGGTTAAAGTGAAAATTGAAGGCGAAGGGTTGAACATAGAGAAAGAGGTCGACGAGGAAACAGCCAACGTGATTATAGGGTTAATTTTCGGCTTCAAAAAGCCGCGAGGCAGACGCCGCTCCACGGAAACATCTGCAAAGAAGAAACGGTAAACCTGGCAGAAAATATTTCCCTTCTTCTCCCTTTTTTCTCGAGGCTTTAACGGGCAGCCACGGTTATGTTTAAAATTTTTTGAGGGTGGTGGGGCCGACCGGATTTGAACCGGCGACCTACGGGTTTCCCCTGCGCTCCAGCTCTTCTTCATCCCTCAAAGAGGGTCTGCATACCCGTAGCTTTCGCGAGCTGGAGCCCGTCGTCCTACCTGGCTGGACTACGGCCCCAAACTAGGGCTTTCAGTTTTAGGCCACCCCCACCAACCTAAACCATAACCTAAGCTGTTTTTAAGCTCTTCGCCTCCTATCTTTAGGAGGAAGGCGGGGTTGAGGCTTCATGGCTGAAGACCCGAGGGAGTATCCTTCGAGACCTCTGGTGGGTGTAGGCGGCCTCATAGTAGACGAGAATGGGCGTGTTTTACTGGTTAAGAGGGCTTTTGACCCGGGGAAGGGTTTATGGGCGGTTCCCGGCGGAACCCCGGAGGTTGGGGAAACCTTAAAGGAGGCTTTAGTAAGGGAGGTTGAAGAAGAGACAGGCGTTAAAATCCAAGTGGAAAAACTCATAGACGTTTTCGACCTCATAGTTAACGACGAGAAAGGAAAAGTTAGATACCATTTTGTTTTGGTGGATTTTCTGGCTAAACCTTTAACTGGGGAAGTTAGGCCAAGCTTTGAAACACCTGAGGTGAGATGGGTCGGCCTTAAAGAGCTTAAAAATTATCCCTTGACTGCTACTACGAGGAGGCTGATAAACCTAGCCCTGGAAAAAGGTATTCTGAAGGGGGGAGTAAACAACGTTTACGGCTAGGAAGGTTGCCAGCGGCTTCTCCTGCCTCATAAATCCTCCAAACCCTCATCCCCTCCACGTCCAATGGTTTATAACTTCCCGGTGCAACTATCGATGCCGCTACTGCGGCGTTTGGAAGCAGCCTCCAGGCAGGGAGCTATCCCTCCGGGAGGTGAAAGAGGGAATAGAGGTTCTTCAAAGCCTTAAGGTTGCGGAGATAGTTTTCACTGGGGGAAACCCGCTTCTCAGAAGCGATATGGGCGAGATCTTAAAGTATGCGCGAGACAGATTCCCGCTGGTCGCCATTTACGATAATGGAAGTCTGGCTTGGAGGAGGGTTAAAGAGCTAAAGTATGCTGATGTGGTCTGCATAAGCCTTAACACGCTTAACCCTCAGCTTCAAGACGAGATAAATGGGGTTCCAGGAGCTTTCCACTCAGCCATGAAGTCTATTGAAACCCTTAAAGCTGAAAGGGTAAACGTGGCGGTTGACATCACGGTAAGCGGCTTAAACTTGGAGGAGGTAGCCAGCCTCATCGAATTTTTCGGCTCCAAAGATATCCCTGTTATCCTGTCCCTTTACAGCGACCTATCTCTCCCTGAAGGCCTCATCCAGATAGGCCAGCCCGACGAGAAGGCGAAAATAAACGATAAAAAGAGAGTTTTGAGGCTTCTGGAAGATTTGAAGAGGCTTAGAAAGATTTACCCTGTCCACCTCGACGAGGAAACCCTTCAAGCTCTTCAAGCCCTCTACTTGGAAGGGGTTAGAAGGTGGCGTTGCAAAGCCTTATCCTCCTTTTTCGTGGTGGATGCCTCCGGCCGGGTTTCAGGATGCCACCTGATGCCTCCCATAGCTAGCCTGAAAAACCTGCCAGAAGAGTGGGGTTCCTTTAAGTTTCAGAAGCTTCGGGAGGCCTACTCCCAATGCGAGCGGTGCCTTTACCTTTGCTATCTTGCCTATTCGCTGCTGGACACGCCTTTAAAGCTCATCCAGTATGGGCTTGAATACGGGTTTTCCAGGCTTCAACGCTTCCTTTTAAGGTAAAGTTTAATTTCCCGCTGGCTTATTGAATGTAGTTTTGCAGCCTGGCCTGCGAGGGCTGGGAAATGTCGGAGGTTAAAACTTTCAGAGTAAGCTGCCAGGTGAAGCTTGGATTTAGAACTCTCAGCTTCTATAAGGAGGTTAGAGCCTTAACCGTCGAGGAAGCCTTAGAGAAATTTTACAGCGATGTGGGCAGCAACCACAAGCTTAAACGTAGCCAGCTTAAAAAGATAAGGGTAGAGGAGATTAAGCCGGAGGAGGCTAGAAGCCCCGTCATCCGCATGCTAGCTGGAGTGGAGGAGGCTAAATAATTGAGTCAACCTAAACCTTTAAGCGAAGAGGAAGAGAGGAGGCTTCAAAACCTCGCTGTGGAGCTGCGTCTGCTGGAAGGCATGGTTGGCGAGATCAGGGCTAGAATGGGGACAATCGACGCTTTCCTGAGGGAGTTAACCCTAGCCAAAACCACGCTGGAAAACGTTGGAAGCCTTGAGGTGGGAGATGAAATTTTGATTCCCATAGGGGGAGGCAGCTTCCTTAAGGCTAAACTAGCTGATAAGGATAAGGTGGTTATAGGGATTGGAGCTGGAGTAACCGTGGAGAAGCCTTTAAAGGAGGCTGTAAGCCTCGTGGACAGCAGGGTTGCCGAGCTTGGAAAGGCTCGCTCCAGCATGGAGCAACAGTTAAACCAGGTTTTAGAGCGGATGGAGATTGTTCGGGGAGAACTGCAAAAATTCTTGAGCAGGTAAAGGTTTAACATGTTTGAGAAGCTTAAGAGGGTTTTCGGAAGCCTAGTTGAGAAGGTTTCTACTCAGGAGCTTTCAGGAGCCAAGCTGGAGGAGGCTTTAGAAGAGTTTAAACTGCGCCTTGTAGAGAATGATGTAGCCTTTAACGTGGCTGAAGAGATTGTGGAGAAAGTTAAAAACTCTCTTGAAGGCGTGAAGATAGGCAAATTTGAAGACAGGAAACGTTTTCTAACCGGGGTTTTAAGGGAAACCCTGCTTAAAATTCTTCAGCCTGAAAAACCTGTAAACCTGCTTGAGCTTGCGGAGGCAAAACGCAGGGAAAGGAAGCCTTTAACCATAGTTTTTGTAGGCATTAATGGGACAGGTAAAACCACCACCATAGCCAAACTAGCCAAATTCTTCCTAAACCATGGCTTCTCAGTGGTTTTAGCCTGCAGCGACACCTATCGGGCTGGAGCCATAGAACAGCTGGAAACCCATGCGAAAAGGCTTGGAGTGAAAATGGTTAAGCATGAGTATGGCTCGGATCCGGCGGCTGTAGCCTACGATGCAGTGGCCCACGCGGAGGCTAAAGGGATCAACGTGGTTCTGGTTGACACAGCTGGACGTATGGAAACCAATAGAAACCTCATGGAGGAGATGGCGAAGATAGTTAGGGTTTCCCAAGCCGACCTCGTTCTCTTCGTTGGAGACGCCTTAACGGGCAACGATGCCGTAGCCCAGGCGGAGGAGTTTTCCCGGTATGTTAGGCTTGACGGCTCCATTCTCACGAAGGCTGACGCCGACGTTAAGGGTGGAGCAGCCATCTCCATCGCCTACGTTACAGGGAAGCCCGTCCTCTTCCTTGGAGTAGGCCAAAACTATGAGGATTTGGAGCCTTTCAACCCCGAAGCCTTCCTAGATAGGCTTCTACCTTTACCGGAAGGGAAAGGATAGCCATGGTTTTCCTTATAGCAGCCTCCAAGCTGGACCCCGCCGCCTCCAATATCGCTGAGAAACTTTTAACACTCTACCCCTTTAAGCCTGAAAGAAAGGGAAAAATCGAAGTGTTTAAGGCTGGAAACGTGAAGCTTGCGCTTCTTGAAGAGGAAGCCGTTAAGGCTGAAAACCTTGCTGAATATTTCCCTGAGGCTGAGGCTGTAGCCTTCGCTTCAAGGCATGAAAGTGCAAGCCTTCAGCCCACCCTGACGGTCCACGTTCCGGGAGACCTGGAGGCGGGAAGACTCGCCATCGCTTGGCCGCAGAGGATGAAGGCTGCCCTTAAAACCTTAGCTTCCAACGCTCCTCAAGGCTTTAAGGTTTCCTTGGAGGCTACCCATCATGGGCCTGTAAGCCTTCCCATACCTGTATGGTTTGTGGAGATTGGCAGCAGCCTAAGCCAGTGGTCTGACGATAGGGCTGGAGAGGCAGCCGCCAAAGCCTTATGGGCTTCTGTAAACGAGTCTTCCGAAGCTGTTCCAGCGGTAGGATTTGGTGGAGGCCACTA
>QMYF01000023.1 GCA_003662515.1 Candidatus Hecatellales archaeon
CGCCGATGTCGCGCATAATGTCGAAGGGCCCCTTCTTGAATGCAAGGGCAACCACACAGCCGAGGTTTACATCGTCTATTAGCGCCATACCCTTATCCACAGCCTCGCAGGATTGGGAGAACAGGACGCCGAGAAGCCGGTCTCTAACCTTACTGGCAACCTCAGGTGAAACTTCAACCTTTCCGCCTGGCCCCACAGTCTTCCACGTTTCGACGGACTGGAAGATTTTCGCAGGCCGGTAGTGTTCTCCCTCCTCCATCTGGAGGCTGTTCGCCTTAACGATTATCGGGTTCCCCTTAGCAATGTTGAGGACGTAGAAGGGGCCGGCTACAACGAATTCTTGGGCTACCGTGTCGATTTCCGAAGCTGTGGCGACGCCCTCCTCTAGGAGTAGGGCGGCGTCGTTGCACCAGTTATCGAACACCCTGCTCAAAACGTAGCCTATAACGTCGTCCACGAGGATGGGGGCCTTACCAAGCTGGCAGAAAAGCCAGTAAAGATAGTCTACTATCTCCCTTTCAACCTTATCCCAAACGGTTATTTCGAGTCCAGGGTTCCTCCAGGCTGGAGCGAAAAAGTGGACATTGGTCGCCCTTTCAGGCTTTTTGAGAACCTGGAAAATGCGTGCCGCGGGAATGGCGCTGGTATTGGAGCCTAAAATGGTTTCTTCATCTACAATGGCTTCAACCTGCTCGAAAACCTTCTGTTTAATCTTCAAGTCTTCAGTTACAGCCTCTATTACAAGGTCGGACCCTGCGATTTTCGAGTAGTCGGTGGTGTAAGTTATGTTTGAGGAGACTTTCTCAGCCTTCTCGCTGGACATCTTACCCAGCGATAAAGCCTTCTTAACGTAGGCCTCGATCCTGTTCTGGGCAGCCTTTAGGGCTTCCTCAATAATATCCACGAAGACTAGTTCCACTTCGGGCAGCGAATTTTTGAAGAAGTAGCCTATGTCCGGGCCGATTCCTCCAGCTCCAACCACGGAAACTTTTCTGGGTAGAGGTCTTGAAGGCTTGGTTATCAAGGGGTTTCGATAGCCTACGTAAAGTTGAACCATAACATAGTTCACCTCAAACCTTCCACATTTAGCTGACAATCATTAGATGATTAAAAAGACTAATATAACTCTTCGCGTAGGTTAAAATTCTCGGCGAGACATCCTTAAATAATTCCTGTTTTATCCTAGATACGAACTCTAAAGCTTACTTTCTGAGGCTCTGGAGAGCCTCTCATCCCCAGTTTACCTCTTTAAAGGCGAATTTAAGAAATTCCAGGCTTTAGGGGGGATTAACCGTGAAAATAGCTTATATTTCCACGTATCCTCCAACTCCTTGCGGTGTAGCCGAATACACGAAAAGCATAGTTGAAATGCTAAAGGGTTACTCTAACGTTGAGATAACCATTTTAGCTGATAGGCTTACCCGGCAGGAAGCCTACGTAGACGATTTAGGCATCCGTGTTGTGCCCTGCTTCAAGCCTGGGGAAGCCGACTATGGCCAGCTTCTGGAAGCCTTGGAAAGCTATGGACCCTTCGACATCCTACATATTCAGCATGAGTTCGGCCTTTTCCCGCCTTTAAACAAGACGGTGGAAGCCTTTGGGAAGGCGAAGAAGCATTGCAGAAAGCTGGTTATAACTCTCCATACGATAGTTCATGGGGCATTGAAGAGGAAGTCTCGCCACCAGAGAAAGCTCTGCCGGCTTGCCGACGGCATCGTAGTTCACAGCGTTCTCCAAGAGTTTGAGCTTTGGAATCAGGGCGTAAACATGGCTAAGGTTTGGAGGATACCGCATGGCACACCTGTCTCCGAGCTTTCTAAGATGAGTAAGGAGGAAGCCTTGAAGAGGCTTGGCCTTCCCGAGCTGAAAGATAAATTCATCTTCGCCAGCGTAGGCTTCCTCAGAAGGGATAAGGGTCAAGACCTGCTTTTGGAGGCATTCCGGAAGCTTAAACAGGTTAAGCCAAATGTGGTTTTAATGTTGGCCGGGCTGCCTCACAGCTTTAGCAAAAGCAACTATGCTAAAGACTTTAATGGGAACCTTGGAGACGGCGTGGTTTACTTGAAGAAGTATCTGTCAAGGGAGGAGGTTGCCCTAGCTGTCAGGGCGGCTGACGTCGTTGTTTTCCCGTATAGGGAGGCCCCCTGCAAGGTGAGTGTCAGCGGGGCTTTCAGAACGGCTCTTGGAGGCTTCAAGCCGGTAATCTGCACAAGGGTTCCAAGGCTGGTGGAATGCTCCCTCCTAGCCCCCGAGGCTACGGTTCCCCCCAACCATGTTTCCGCCCTAGCCGAAAAAATGGCTGAAGCTGTGGAGCATTACGAGGAGTTTGCTGAGGCTTGCAGGCCGCTTATGGAGCTAGCCGCGGAAACCACCTGGGACAAAATCGCCTGCAAGCATTTAGAAATGTATAAATGTTTGCTGAGGAAGATTGAGGAAGTTAGGGCTGTAGCTGGCTGAACCTCCTCTTCCGAGGTGTCGCCGCCCCTTGGAGGTCTTCAAAAGGTTTAGTGGCAACCCTATCCTGAAGCCTCTCAGAGGGAGCCCCTGGGAAAGCCGTCGAGTTTTCAACTGTGCAGCCTTCTACGAGAGGGGCAGAATCCATCGTGTTTACTGGGCGCAGGGGGAGGACAACATTTCAAGGCTGGGCTATGCCTCAACCAGCGATGGCTTCCATATAGAGGAGCGGCTTAAACATCCCATCTTCCAGCCTTCCAGCTCAAGGTTTGAAATGTATGGCTGCGAGGACCCTAGGCTCACCAAGCTTAACGGCAAGCTCTACATGACCTATACGGCTTATGGAAGAACTTTGAGGTGGCGTAAAACCTCTAAGCTTAGGCTTGCCCAAATAGGGTTAACCTGGATTTCCCTGAAGGATTTCCTTGAGAAAAGGTGGAGGTGGGGTCCGCGAATCTACCCTTTACCCTACGTGGACGATAAGAACTGCGTGCTTTTCCCCGAGAAATTCGACGGGAAATATGTTATGTATCATAGGATTCCCCCGCACATTTGGATTTCCTATTCAGCCAGCCTTGAAGACTGGTCCAAAAGCTTCCACCGCATTGTTATGCAGCCCCAGGAGGAGTGGGAATGGGTTAAGATCGGCTCTGGGGCGCCTCCTATCAAGCTTGGAGAAGGATGGCTTCTCATCTACCATGGGGTGGACCGATACTTCAACTACAGGCTTGGCCTAGCCCTCATAAGCAAAGATGACCCGGAAAACATTGTGAAGCTTCGAGTTCCCGTCTTGGAGCCTAAGGAGCCCTACGAGAAGACGCGGAACGGGCAGGGGATAGTTTTCACTTGCGGAGCTGTCCCCCTTGACGGCGAAATAATCGTTTATTATGGTGGAGCAGACAGGGTGGTGGGGGCAGCCAAAGCCGACATCTCAGAGCTTTTAAGCCTCTTCGAGAAGAAAAAACTCGTTTCACCTGCCAAACAGTTTTAATTTGCCTTTCCAAACAGTTCAAAGGAAAAGTAAATATCTCATTAAGGGTTTCCTGAGACCCTGGGGCAGAGATTATTGGAAGCCTTAAATTTTTTCCTCCCTTTCGCGGTGGGAGTTTTCTCCTTCTTTTCTCCCTGCGCTTTCCCTCTGGTTCCAGGCTACCTTGGATACCTGATGGGCGGCAGAGGAGAAGCCAGCTTAACCCGTTCAGCCGCCATAGGGCTGGCGTGTCTAACAGGCATCCTCATCTCCACAGCCACCCTAGGCGTGGTTGCTTCAGCCCTGAGAGGCCTTTTTGCCGAGGCTTTACCTTGGATAAAAACTGGTTCAGCCATAGCCATCCTAATTCTCGGAGCCGTCTATTTGGCTCCCTTAAAGCTCAGCCTTCCAGTCCTGTTTAAGCGTCCGATGGGAGGCCGAGGCTTGCTGGGGGCTTTAGGCTACGGCCTTTTCTTCGGCCCCGTGGTTTTCTCCTGTTCTTTCCCTCTGGTAGCCTCCATTTTCCTGTATTCCTTAACTTTGCTTGACGCTTTAGCTAGCTTTCTATCTTTTCTCGCCTACGGTTTAGGTTTGGGTTTGCCTTTAGTGGTCCTATCGGCAGCCACCAGCAAGCTTAGAAGCCTCTTCGTAAGGAAGGCGGGGGAACACTACTGGTGGATTAGGCTTGGAGGAGGAGTTCTCCTGCTGGCTGCAGGAATCTTCATCCTCCTTGAAGCCTGGACTTAAACTTTCAGGTTTCTCAGCTTCAAAAGCAGCTCTTCCGGCGGAATATACCCCTCAATTTTCTCTATAGGGCTTCCATCGGGTTTGAGAAGGAAAATTGTGGGCAAGCCTATTACCCCGAAATTGCGAGCCAGATTTTTACCTTCAGCCGTGTCCACGCAAACCCGAATACAAACAAAATTCTCGTTGAGAATTTCCACTAGTTCACCGTTTTTGTATATATCCTCTTCGAGGACATAACACCAGTGGCATCCCTCCGAGTAGAAAAGGAGAAAAACAGGTTTTCCTTGAGCTTCAGCCTTAGCTAAGCCTTCCTTCAGGTTTTCAGTCCAGAGGATAGGGGTTTCAGCTTGTTTTGAAGGTCCATGGTAGGCTTGGGGTGTGAAGACTGTGAAAGCTAAGGCTACTATGATTCCTATAAGAATTACAATGAAGGCTATTGCTGTTTTCCTCATGTTTAACTTCATTTTTGTGTGGAAACTTTAGGCTATTAAAGCCTATGGCTTGACTTTTGAGAAGCCTTATATTTCCGGGCGTGCGAAACCTTTCCTTTGGTGGTGGACATGGTTTCCATAGCTTTAACCAATATTGGAAAAATTGTCACCGGAGACATTGAGAACCCTCTGGCTGAGGGAGACACCATCATCGTGGAGGATGGAAAGATTAGGGAGGTTGGCAGAGGCTTAAACGTAGAAGGATGCGACCAGGTTTACGACTGTTCAGGGATGACTGTAACCCCGGGACTCATAGACTCCCACGCCCACATTGCTATTGGAGATTTCACTCCACGTCAGTTGACTATAAACTTTATTGAAAGCGAGATGCACGGCGGAGTAACCTCCATGATCTCAGCCGGCGAGGTGCATGTTCCAGGTAGGCCTCGAGACGCTGCCGGAGTTAAAGCTTTAGCCATCCTTAACGCGAAGGCCTTTCAACGTTTCAGGCCTGGAGGCGTAAAAGTGCTTGGGGGAGCCCTCATCTTAGAGCCGGGGCTTACCGAGAAAGATTTCGAGGAGATGGCTAGGGAAGGTGTAAGGCTCATCGGGGAGATCGGTTTAGGTAAAGTTTTTAAGCCTGAGCATGGAGCCGCCGAAATGGTTCGATGGGCGAGAAAGTATGGTATAAAGTCGATGATGCATACGGGTGGAACCTCGCTGGCGGATGTTCCCGTCATAACGGCGGAGGATGTTTTAGCAGTTAACCCGGACGTGGCTTCCCACGTGAACGGCGGGCCGACGGCTCCTCCCCTCTCCGACGCTGAGAAAATAATTAGGGAGGGAAGCATGGCTGTGGAAATCGTTCAGTGTGGAAATCCGAAGGCGGCTGTGGAAGTGTTAAGGATGGCTCGGGAAAACAATGCTTTACATCGGGTAATTATGGGAAATGATGCTCCCTCAGGGACGGGAGTCATCCCGCTGGGCATTCTCAGAAACATTTGCCTGGCAGCCTCCCTAGCCGGAATCCCTGCGGAAACCGCCTTTGCCATGGCTACAGGCAACACCGCCCGCGTCTACGAGCTTCCAAGAGGGATGGTTAAGCCTGGCCTTGAAGCCGACCTGCTGGTTATGGACGCCCCTATAGGTTCGGTGGGCGGCGACGCTTTGAAGGCTGTGGAGGCTGGAGACATTCCGGGGATAGCCCTAATAATGATCGACGGGGAAGTTAAAACTTTGAGGAGTAGAAATACTCCTCCCGCCAGCCGGAAGGTGAAGCAGGTTAAAGGGTGAAAGGGTATGGCTGGAGAGGAAATGGAGATTAGAAAGCTTGTGGTAACTGTTGAGGAAACCCGGATGGAGGCGGGGAAGAAGCTGGAGAAGCCTGTTAGGAAGGCTGCAGCCATAGCCGTCATTAAGAATCCCTTCGCCGGACGCTACGTGGAGGATTTAAGCATCCTCTACGATTACGGAGAGAAGCTGGCAGACATCTTAACCAGAAAGGCTCTTGAAGCCCTGAATATAACCCCTGAGGAGGCGAAGGAGAAAATAGACAACTACGGGAAGGGGGCAATCATCGGTATGGACGGAGAGCTGGAGCACGGCCACGCCATTCTCCACCCCAAGCTTGGGAAACCTTTAAGGGAGCTGCTTGGAGGTGTAGACTACTGTAAGGCTATTATTCCCTCGGCAGCCAAAATGGGCGGCCCAGGAACCGCGCTGGACGTGCCTTTACACTATAAGAGGGCGGCCTTCGTCCGCTCCCACTACGACGCCATGGAGGTTAGGGTTCCAGACGCCCCTAAACCCGACGAAATCCTGGTTGCAATAGTTCTAACGGATTCGGGAAGACCTCTCCCGAGAATAGGCGGCTTAAAGAAGGAGGAGGTTAAAGGCTTAGACGGGCTCAGGTAACCTATCCCCCTTTCCCCCTCTTTTATTCGAAGGTTTTGAAGCCTTTAGCCTCCAGCCAGCCTAACGTTCTACCTTCCCTTATGGCTTTTAAAGCCAGCTCGGAGAAGCGTGTTGAAAGGTCTCCCCCTAAGGCTTGGAAGCCTAAAATGCGGTTATCCTTCTTCCCCACGATAACCCTCATTTCAACGGTTTCCTTCAAGACTTCTTTTGGAGGCTTAAGCTTGAGGTAGGAGGCTTCCAGCCCGAGGCGGGCGGCCTCCGCTAAGGTTAACCCTATGCTGGCAACCTTCACCCCGAAAACTCTATCGCTTTGAATTCTGAGGTTTCCAGGGTGCGGGGTTTTTCTGCCTGCCAGGTTTTCGCCCGCTATCCCTCCGCTTTCTAAGGCTACGCTTCCCAGAGGCCTGTAAACATTTTTCCCGGAAATGTAGTCTAAAGTTTCAGAGCAGTCCCCAGCAGCATAAACATTTTTA
>QMYF01000024.1 GCA_003662515.1 Candidatus Hecatellales archaeon
ATGTTGAACATTCACGGCTTCCATAGCCTTAAGCGCTATTTCTATGTCATGTTTGCTTTCAAACCTTTTAATGTGGGGGTGTCTCCCCATTAATACCACGTCTAAAACCTTGAAATTAAAGCCTATGTAGGATTCTTGAGGCACCACCCCAACGCGTTTCGCTACTTCACGTCTACTAAGAAGATTTACATCTTCCCCATCTATTAAGACGCAGCCCACCTTCGGCTTTAGGATGCCGCTTAAGCACCTTAGTAATGTTGTTTTTCCGGAGCCATTTGGGCCTAGAATGCCTACGAAGTCTCCTTCATCAACCTTGAAGGTTATGGAATCTAATGCCTTAACAGAGTTGTAATAGCATTCCACGTTTTTTATGACGATTTTGGCCATGGGGCATCACTTAGAATGTGTAAACCTCCCTCTTCCTGTATAGTAGGTATAGGAAGAAGGGGGCTCCAATAAGTGCTGTTATAACGCCTACTGGGAGTTCTATGGGTGGGCAGGCAATCCTAGCCACTATGTCGCAGAAGGTTAAGAGGGATGCCCCAGCCAAAATAGACGACGGTAGAAGTATTCTATGGTCAGGCCCTAAAAGTATTCTCATCATGTGTGGAACTACGAGGCCGACAAACCCTATGCAACCGCTACATGAAACCGCCACAGCCGTTATGAAAGATCCAAACACTATGAAAATTTTAATCGTTTTAAAGACGTCAATTCCAAGATGCTGAGCTTCTTCTTCACTCAACAGTAGGAGATTTAAGTTTCTTGCAAGGAGGAGTATGCATATTAGGCAGGATATTATTATTGGACTTGCAGTTGTAACGTATGGCCACCTAATATGGGAAAAGCCGCCCATAAGCCAGAAAATTAGAACATGAAGCTCCCAGCCTGAGAAAACCATAAGAATTGAGAGGACTGCTGAAAGGAAGATGCTGACTATAACCCCTGCGAGCAATAGAGATGTTACAGAAATTCTGCCCTCAGCAGAAGCTAAACGGTAAACAGCCAATATGGTTACAAGTGCACCGATAAATGCGGTAAAAGCTATACTGCTAACACCTAAAAAGGCAATATGTAAACCCAGAATTATTGCTACAGCCGCCCCTAAAGCCGCGCCTGAAGACACTCCTATAACATAGGGATCGGCAAGAGGATTTTTAAAAACAGCCTGGAAAACGCAGCCTGATGCTGCTAAGGCAGCACCTACAAGTATACTCATGGAAGCCCTTGGAAATCTAAAATTCCAAATCACAAATTCTTTTGTCTTCTCAACCTCCAACATAGCATTCCAGTTAAGCCAAAGAAAGACTTTCTTCAGCAGAACTTGAAAAATATCCATGTAAGAAGTTTGCAGTGGACCTATGCGAACAGATATTGTGAAGGCTAGAACCATTAAAAAGGACAAAAAAATAATGTAGTATTTCCAGAGTTTCGCTCTGCGCCTCAGCAGCTCTGAAATATTGGCTTCCAAAGCTTAAGTTCAATTTAAACTTTGATTTCGAATAGTCCCATTGCGTATAGGAGTTGGATTCGCCCTTCCAGTGTTGGGTATCTTTCGAGGTTTTCCCCATACAGCTCTATTAGCTTCTGATAGACGGGGTTTGACTCTGCTATACTCTTGATTTGTATGCTTATCACTCCGGCTTCAACAAGCTTAGTGTATGCTTCCTCCACATCTCCCTCCTGCGTTAGAATCCTTTTAGCCTCTTGGATGGCTTTAACCTGCTCTTGGGTGTAACCGGCGCCCGGCCTTATTAGCGAAACAACTCTCTCAGTTATTACTGTTGGTGCTCTGCCACCGTAGAGTGACGGGTAGAAGATTTTTGCAAGGGTTTCTATGCCGTCTACTATGCCTGGCCCCGACCTTTCAAGCATGCTTGCAGCATCTCCTATAAGAAGGTAAACCCTATCGTTTTGCACGGCCTTCGTCGGCCCGAAGAGTTCCCTAATTTTCTCCTTAACTTCGTCGGGTGAAACTGTTAGACCCATCGATGTGTAAATGATTACGTCAGGATCCGCCTCTATAACTGTTTCAGGACTTACGGTCGCCCAGCCAGTTATTGTGTCTGAAAAGACGTTTATCCCTCCTGCAGCCTCTATTGCAGCGTTTATAAATGTTTTACCTCCGGAGACCCATATAGGCTCAAGCCAGCACATCTGCGCAACTCTAACTTTCTCGCTTACCACGCTTACTTTCTGTTTAACAGCGTCAATCCTAGCCTTCATAGCGTCTATGAGGTTGGCGGCAGCTTCCTCCTCCCCTGTAGCCTTGCCAATCCTCTCTATTTGGGAATAGATTCCATCAATGTCTTCAGGCTCGAAGACTAAAACTGTTATTCCAGCATCTTCAAGGGCTTTAAGATTATCTTCTCCCATTAGCTTATGGCCTAGGACTAAGTCTGGATTTAACCCAATGATGATTTCAACGTTTGGGGTTGTATAGCCGCCAATTATTGTGATTTTACCCTGCTCAACCAACGTTTTCACTTCTGGTGGGTAGTCGCAATACTCAGTTACGCCGACTACTTTATCGCCCAACCCTAAAGCGAAGAGTGTTTCTGTTAGGGAGGGAGCGAGGGAAACAATACGTTGCGGCTCACTCTGGATGGTTATAGTCCTTCCAGCATCATCTGTTATGGTTACGGGGAAGCTTTGAGCTATTGCAGGGGTTACGGAAGCCAGCTGAATTACGCTTAGGCATAGAGTTAGTAGAACCAGGAAGACTAAAAGTTTTTGGGGTCTCATTTTTTCCACCTAGTATGGATTATCCATCCAAATCTTTATAACATCCTCAAAATATAAAAGCTTAATGGAGTGGGATGGATTCATGAATTCCGCTTCCCTAGCTTCCACATCTTTCCTCTACGACTTTCTAAGAGGCTGTATTAGGTTGCCGGAGAAGATTGAGCGTGTTGTCAGCTTATATCCTTCAATAACTGAAATACTGGTTAGCATAGGTTTTCTAGCAAACATAGTTGGTGTTTCATCTTGGTGTAAACTTTTTGTTAAAGAGGTTAGGAAGATTCCTTCAGTAGCTTCTGCAACAGCGGTCAACTATGAAAGGCTGAAAAGTTTGAATCCAGATATTGTGTTGGTGTCAACAGGCTTCCAGCAGAAGCTTGCAGCTGAACTTTATCAGCAAGGTTTTAATGTTTACCCGGTAATGCTTCCCAAGAGTCTTTACGGGATAATTGAAAATGTAATGGTTGTAGGCTCGCTTATCGGAAGAAGAGAGGAAGCCGGAAAGCTAGTGGAGGAGTTACTGGAAGAGTTGAAAACCTACAGTGTAAAGGTAAGTTGTGAGGAAAGACCGAAAGTATATGTTGAGTTTTGGCCTGAAAGCTACTCCATAACAGCCGGAAGACTAACCTTCGTTGACGACTTAATTTACTCTGCTGGAGGATTAAACCTCTTCTCAAAAGCTGCAGGATTCTTTAAGCCGGATTTCAATGAGGTTTCTAGAGGAAACCCTGACATCATGATTTTCATTTTTGAAAGGAAGGCGGATGCCGAGATGGGAATTGAACCCCTCATTGCAAGGCGTGGATGGAGTCATATTAAAGCTGTAAAGGAGGGGAGAATCCTGGTGAGCACGGAGAAGGAGCTACCCCTCACCCATTCAGGCCCCTCCTTCACGTTGACACTTAAGCTTTTGTCTGAAAAATTTAAGGAGTTGAAGTTGATTGACAGGTCTAACTAAGATTAGCCAGACATGGAGTTTTAATGATTTCGAAGCTAGGATCTTCCACCATACATTCCGAGGAACAGCAATAAAGACTTTGGTAATAGGTTTTCCGGGGAAGAGGTTAACTCTAAGTTCGAGGAGAGGTTTTAGGAGGGTAAGGTTTATCTGCAACAACTTTAACCCCCCAGAGCTATGGGATTTCCTCCACAACCCAGAAAATATGGAGGCCTATTATGAAGAGATTCTTTCGCAGCTAAACATTCCACGTGATGATTGTGTTTGCTTATTTACAGGGGTGGACATGGACGATGTGGCACTCGCCGTGGAGAGATTTGAAGACTTCATTGTCTATGCTTATGTAACGGCGGGTGTAGATTCTAATGCCATGAGGGTTGGGGTTGATAGGGCTGGAAGCATTGAAAGAGATGGGGAATTTGAGAGGCTGAAAACGATAAACACTATTCTTATTACAAATGCATCCCTCAGTGAGGGGGCGATGGTTCAATCAATCATAGTTGCAACCGAGGCGAAAACTATTGCGCTTCAAGATTTAGATGTTAGGAGTAGCTATAATCCTGCGCTTCAGGCTACGGGGACGGGAACAGATAACATAGTTGTAGCTTCGGGGGAGGGCTTAAGGATAAGCTATACTGGAGGCCACAGTAAAATGGGAGAAATGATAGCTAGAGCCGTAACGAAAGCAACCAAGGAGGCTATTGTTAAGCATAGGCTAAGGAAAGCTTCCAAGTAAAGGTGTGAAAAGTGCAGGAGGCAGCCATGCAAAGAAAAGTCCCATTTATAACCTTCTGTGTGAAGCCGAATAAGAAAGCTTGGATTAACTTGGCAGGGTGCAATTTTGACTGTAAGGGCTGCTTTGCCTTAGCCAAGGATGATGTAGGTAAACCGTTTACCGTTGAGGCCCTCCTAGACTTTTTCACTAAGTCATGCATGCAAGTTTATGGTGAAATGGTTTACGATGTGGTGATAACAGGGGGAGAGCCAACTCTTAACCCAGCCTACCTACTCGATTTAATTAAAGGGTTACGAGGGCTCTCCATCAAAAACATCGCTGTCTCCACTAATGGCTACCTACTGGACGAAAAACTAGTTAAGTCGCTTAAAACATTACAGGTAAGCCTGGTTAAACTCGACATTAAAATGTACGATGAGAAGCTTCACTATTGGTATACGGGAAAAAGTAATAAGAGTGTTCTAAAAGCTGCAAAATTGCTGCATGACTATGATGTAAATTTTTATGTGCGAACAATTCTTATGCCTGGAATTGTAGATGTGGACGAGGTAGATAAAATAGCTAGATTCTTATCGTCCATAAGCCCGGAAATACCCTACAGGATATACGAGTTTGATCCCAAACATGCAAGGCAGCCTATCACTAGGAAGCCATCCCTTAAAGAAATGTTTGAAGCCTTCAAGGCTGCTAAGAAATACTTGAAGCATGTTGAATCGGTACCTGCTGCGGAAACCTATGATTCCAGCTATGAATACGTTGAGGTGCGTGATGATGCACTGCAAGACCAGTTCAATAAAATCGATGAAATTTCTAGGCTGTCGATTAAGGACTGGAAAATAAGGGGTATTCCTTTCAGCAAAATTCTTTCTCTTTCAAAGTGAGAGGTATGACTAACATCTATCACATTGTCTACTTTGAGAGTGATAAGTCAATCTATGCCTTCTTTAGAGGATGTAATTTTGCTTGTAGAGGCTGCATCCTGAAACTTTCACCTTGGGATTGCCATCTTCCAGTTAGCTTACATTCAAAGCTTCAGAGACACACTCCCTCACAGACTCTTTCCCTAATCGAACTAGGTTCTCTTATTGATGAACTGGAAGTTGAAAGGGCTGTATTAGGGGGTGCTGAGCCAACCGTAGACAAGGAGTTAATAGATGTGATTAAACTTCTCAGAAGTTATGGTGTTTACACGATTCTGCTCACCAACGGTCACAACCTAGATATCAATATGATCCAGAGTCTTGAAAATGCAGGCCTTAACGAAGTTTGCGTGAGTATTAAAGCCTTAACCGACAGTATTCACACATATTATACAGGGGTTTCCAACAGAAGGCTCTTAGAGAATTTTAAGCATTTAAGCAGATGCCGGATGAGGCTTAGGGCTGAAAGTGTGCTAATTCCAGGCTTAATCGACATAGACGAGATTGAGCGTATTGCCAAATTTATTGCCTCCTTAAATCCTGCCATCCCATACCGGATAGACGCGTATCTTCGGGTTCCAGGCGCCCCATGGCCGGAGACCCCTCCAGAAAGGGTTAAGAAGGCAGTTGAAATTTCCCGAAAATACTTGGAAAATGTTTCATGTCTTCACTGTAATGTGCCAGTTACAGGCGGGGTAAAGATTGTCTATCCAAAGATTTAGCTGGGGGTAGGTTTGAAGGAAAATTTGTCTGCAAGCCATAGTTGGCTGCGTCACGAAATAAGCGGTCTTAAAGAAGTTGAGCATGGAGGTGGAATTTGGGAATATTTGGGGGGAAGCGGAAAAATTTTAGATTTCAGTTCAAATGTGAACCCGCTGGGTCCTTCCCGAAAGGTTTTAAAAGTATTAAGGGAAAGCTTAGGCTTAATCAGTCTCCTCCCAGACAGTAACTCGTCCTCTGTAAAAGAGGCTATTGCAGAATACTTAGGTAAGACTGTTAAGCCTCCCAACATTATAGTTGGCAACGGCTCAACAGAACTAATACACTTATTTGCTTTAACGTTTGTGAATAAAGGCGAAGAATGCCTTATCCCCATACCAACCTTTAGCGAATACGAGGTTGCAGTAAGGAAAGCTGGCGGTAGACCACATTTCCTAAAACTAAAGCCTTCAGATAATTTCACATTAAAGATTGACGAAATCTTAGAAAACATTAAGCCTGGAAAAACCAAAATAGTTTTTATTTGCAACCCGAATAATCCTACAGGCCAAACAGTTTCTAGGCTTGATTTAATTAGGCTCCTAAATGAAACCTTAAACACTAACGTACTGGTTTTTCTAGATGAAAGCTACATTGAGTTTTCGTTTAAGGATTCTGTGGTAAGTTTGGTGGAGAAATATCCTAACTTGTTCGTTTTGAGGTCTCTTACTAAGATTTTTGGATTAATGGGTTTAAGGATTGGCTATGGAGTTGCCTCTGAAGAAATAGTTAGATTCCTATCTAAGGCGAAAATACCTTGGAATGTTAATGTGCTAGCTCAAGTTGCGGCAGTAACAGCTCTCAGAGATGGAGATTATCTTGAGAAGGCGAAGAGAATCGTTGAGAAGGAGAGGAAATTCCTGTTTAGAGGGC
>QMYF01000025.1 GCA_003662515.1 Candidatus Hecatellales archaeon
CACACCCTCGACGACGAGGTTCAAACCCTCCTCCTAAACCTTCTTCATGGAGACGTTTACAAGCTTGGAAGAATTGACCCTGAAACGCCTGAAGCTGAAGCCTTTATCCCCCGCGTGAAACCTTTCAGGGAAATCCCGGAAGAAGAAATAGCCTTCTACGCCTACCTTACAGGAGTGAAATTTCAATCCTACGTTTGCCCCTATGCACCTCAAGCGTTAAGAAGCGACATTAGAGAGTTTCTGAACAGGCTTGAAGCCCGCCATCCAGGCGTAAAATTCACCTTATACCACTCCTTCGAAAAACTGAAAAGCCTTGTCAGAGGCCAAATAAAGCCTTCCATAACCTCGTGCGCTAGATGCGGTGAACCATCCTCAAGAAGCCTCTGCGAAGCTTGCCTGCTCCTCGAAGAGCTGGAGAAAAGCAGAGTTAAAAACGGTTTAAAAGCAGATAAATAGCAGGAGGCCCTTTCAGCCCTTAAAAAGGGGAAGGTTGAAATCCGAGATGGCAAAGCTCGGAAAGGAGGAAGACGAAGGAAACCTGGAGTACAAGCTTAAACTAGTGAAGGTTCCCCCTGAACGTTTAGAAGAGTTAGCCAGCCAGCTCAAATATCGGCTTGAAGAAGGCATGGGGGAGGCCATCTACGAGCTAGGCGTAACCAACGAGGGGGAAATCCTAGGCCTAACCAGCCAAGACCTAGAGGAAACGCTTAAGACGCTTGAGGCTGCAGCCGCAAAGGTTGGAGCAAAAATAACCGTGGTTAGAAGAATCCACGGGAAAATGGGGGTGGCAGCCGAAGTCCTCATCCGAAGAACCAAAGAGGCTGAAAGCTTCCCCATCTGGATTTACCTCCCCGTTCTTGGAAACGTGGACTCTGGGAAGTCAAGTCTCGTAGGAGTGTTGGTCAGCGGCCAGCTGGACGATGGAAACGGAAGCGCCATGATGAAGGTTGCCCGATACCTCCACGAAATAAAGAGCCGGCGGACCTCCTCCATATCCTCTCACCCCCTAGGCTTCGACGAGCACGGCAGAATAGTAAACTACCAGCTAGCCTCCCCCTTCGACGAGGCTGAAATCTTCCTCAACTCGAGCAAAATAGTTGACTTCGTCGATTTAGGAGGCCATGAACGCTACTTCAAGACCACTCTGAAAGGTATAATGGGCCATCAGCCAGACTACTGCCTCATAACCGTGGCAGCCAACATGGGAATAAAACCCATGACCATTGAACATTTAAAGGTGGTTGTGGGTTTAAGGCTGCCCATGATTTTCGTGGTTACCAAGATAGACCTCGCACCCCACAAGGTTGAAAAGGTAATCCGGGACATTCAAAGCCTCGTCAAGCTTCCAAAGATAAACGCGATCCCCTTCCAGATTAAAAGCTTCGACGACGCGGTGGTGGCGGCGAAGGTTATGCCTTCAGGCAGGGTGGCCCCCATCTTCACGGTTTCTAACGTTACCGGGGAGGGCTTAGACCTTCTCCGCTACTTCCTAAACCTGCTCCCGCCTAGAAGCAGATGGAAAGAACAGGTGAACAAGCAGTTTCTCATGTATGTGGATGACGTTTTCAACGTTAGGGGAGTAGGCCCCGTAGTTTCAGGCCTCATCCTCCAAGGCGGAGTAATGGAAAACGATTACCTTCTTCTCGGGCCCCTACGCGACGGAAGCTTCCGCAACGTTAGAGTGAAATCCATCCACCTTAACAGAACCTTCGTAAAGTGTGCTGTAGCTGGAAGTGACGTATGCCTGGCCCTGGCAGGAGTTAAAATGGATGAGTTGCGGAAGGGAATGGTGTTGCTCAGCGCTGAGGCGAAACCTAGAGCTGTAAGAGAGTTTGAAGGGGAAGTCTTTATTCTCCACCATCCCACCACTATTAGGCCAGGCTACCAGGCCGTAATCCATGTTCACAGCGTCAGGCAGGCTGCAGAATTCATGGAGATCCACGGGAAACCTGTTCTACGCACAGGGGATAGAGCTAAAGTGCGGTTTGGCTTCCTTTACTGGCCTGAATATGTGGTGGAAGGCCAGAAGTTCGTTTTCAGGGAGGCTAACGCTAAGGGGATAGGCGTTATTACGCGTATTCTAGGCTGAAAAGGGCTGGTTTAACCTTATATAAGAGCCGGCTACTATTAAGACTGAAAGGCCGGCTTCCCTGTTAGGGTAATACCGCCACGGTTAGGTGGACTGAAAAATTAATAAAATTCACGTGGAGGAAGGGAAAATTTGGGTTTCGTGCCTCCAGGAGCCTATGACAGGGCCATAACCGTATTCTCCCCCGACGGCAGAATATTCCAGGTAGAATACGCTTTCGAACCCGTTAGGAAGGGAACCACAGCCATAGGTTTAGCCTGCGCTGGAGGAGCCATCCTAGCCGTCGAGGAAAGGCCCTTCTCCATCCTTCAAGATATGACGGTAGCCCAGAAACTTTTCCAGATAGATGAACATGTGGGAGCCGCCGTAGCAGGCCTCATGGGAGACGCCAGAATCCTCGTCGACCAGGCTAGAATCTACGCTCAAGCCAACAGGCTCATGTATGACGAGCCAATAGACATCGAGATTCTCGGCAAAAGAGTTGGAGACATCGCCCAACTCTACACCCAGCATGCCGGAGTCCGACCCTTCGGAGCCTCCATAATCTTCGCCGGCATCGACAAAACTGGAAGCCGGGTTTTCCTCAGCGAGCCAAGCGGAGCCTATTGGGGCTTCAAAGCCGTGGCCATAGGGGCTGGAGCTGACACCGTGAAATCTATTCTGGAGAAGGAATACAGGGAGGACATGACGCTGGAAGAGGGAATTATGCTAGCCCTAAAATGTCTATCCAAGGTAATAGAGGGAAAAATCGAGCCCAACAAGATCAAGATAGCAGTAATACCTGCGGAAACCAAAAAGTTCAGAATGTTGGCTTGGGAGGAAATAGAAGGCTACCTTAAGAAGCTTCAGCAAGGCTAAGCTTTAAAGGCGAGGTTTCAGGCTTATGGGGCAAAAGTTCACCATAGCCAGGCTTGTTGTAGGCGGAGAAAGATTCGAAATAATGATTAACCCTGACAAGGCCTTAGACTACAAGCTTGGAAAACCAGTAAGCATAAGCCAGCTCCTAGTCTACGAAACCATCTTCAAAGATGTAAGCAAAGGTGAGAGGGCCTCCGAGGAGAAGCTTAGAAAAGTCTTCGGGACAACCGACCCCCTAAAAATAGCCAAAACCATCGTGGACCGTGGAGAAATCCAGCTCACCACCGAGCAAAGGCGGAAACTCATCGAGGATAAGAAAAGGCAGATAATAAACTTCATTTCGAGGCACTGCGTAGACCCTAAAACCGGGCTTCCCCACCCGCCTCTAAGAATCGAGCAGGCTATGGCTGAAGCCCACGTCTCCATTGATCCCTACAAGGATGCTGAAGAGCAGGCCAAACAGGTAATCCAAGCCTTAAGGCCTATTCTCCCCCTAAAGGTGGAAAACGTAGAGCTGGAAGTGGTGATTCCCTCCAAATACGCCTATGCCGCCTACTCAACCCTGAGAAACTTTGGAGCAGTGAAAAGGGAGCAGTGGCAGGCAGACGGCTCCCTCAAAGCTGTTGTGGAAATACCGGCAGGCCTTCAACCCTCCTTCGTAGAGAAGCTGGCCAGCCTAACCAAGGGCTCAGCCCACGTTAAGAAAATTTAGCGATGTGGTGGATTTGCCTCTTCACGTTGAGCATAAGCAGCTGGTTGTTCCCGGGGAGCTTCTCGCCGAGGGAGACTATCTTCCCGGAGACAATACCTACATGGCTTCTGGGAAAATCTACTCTCAAAGGGTGGGGCTAGCTGAAGTTAAAGGCAAAAAGGTTTCCGTGGTAGCCTTAAAGGGCCCATACATACCTAAGGTTGGAGACCTAGTTATAGGGCAGGTTGTAGGGATAACTCTCGGCGGCTGGCTTGTAGACATCAACTCCCCCTATACTGCCATCCTAAGCGTTCCAGACGCCATAGGTAAACCCTTCAGCCCTGAGCTTGGCCCCCTAGCCAAAATCCTCTCCATCGGAGACACCATCATAGCGAAGGTTATAGCCTTCGACCGGACGAGAGACCCCTCCCTAACCATTAAGGGGCGCGGCCTAGGGAAAATGGAGGGCGGCGTAGTTGTAGATCTGGCTCCCACAAAGATTCCAAGGCTTATCGGAAGGAAAGGCTCCATGATAACCATGATAAAGAAGCTTACAGGCTGCGAGATAGTGGTAGGCCAGAACGGGAAGGTTCTCATCCGAGGCCGAAACCCTAAGATGGTGGAGTTGGTTATTGGAGCCATAAGAATGGTGGAGGAGCAGGCTCACATTCCCGGGCTTACCGATAGGATTCGAGCCTACATAGAGCAGGGTAAACAGGGGTAAGGTGAGGTGCTCAAATCTTGGAGACTGTTAAACGTAAACTGATAGACGAGAATGGTTTGAGGGTTGATGGACGCAGGCCTGACGAGCTTAGACCCATAAAAATGAAGGTTGGCCTCCTAGCCAACGCTGACGGTTCAGCCTACATAGAGCAGGGTAAAAGCAAGATAATAGTTGCCGTTTACGGCCCAAGGGAGGTTCACCCGAAACATATAGGGCTTCCAGACCGAGCCATAATTCGCTGCCGCTACCACATGGCTCCCTTCTCCACCACGGAGAGAAAGTCCCCTGCACCAAGCCGGAGAGAGATAGAGCTCTCGAAAATCATCAGGGAAGCCCTGGAACCCGTAATCTTTTCGGAGTATTATCCCAGAAGCATGATAGACATCTTCATCGAGGTTTTACAGTCTGACGGAGGGACACGGTGCGCAGGCATTACGGCTGCCTCCCTTGCTTTAGCCGACGCGGGGATCCCCCTAAAAGATTTGGTGGCAGCCTGCGCCGTGGGGAAGGTGGACGGCCAGCTTGTAGTAGACCTTAACGATGAGGAGGATAAGGAGGGTGAAGCTGACATGCCCTTAGCCTATATCCCCGCCTTTAACGCTGCCTCCCTCCTCCAGATGGACGGCCAACTCACCGAGGAGGAATTCTTTAAAGCCTTAGAGATGGGGAAGAAAGCCTGCCTCAAAATCTACGAGATGCAGAAGCAGGCCTTAAAGGAGCGTTACCTCAAAATTAAGGAGAGCGTAGAGGCTGGAGAGGAAAACCAGGAGGCTTAAGCCATGTCCATAACTCCTCAAACAGAACCCTTAGCCAAAATCAAGAGCAAACAGATAAGGGAGCTACTTAAAACAGGTAAAAGAATTGATGGACGCGAACTAGACGCGTATAGGCCTATAACCATTGAGACGGGGGTTATAGGTAAGGCTGAAGGCTCCGCCACTGTTTCCCTTGGCAACACGAAGGTGCTGGTGGGAATAAAGGTGGAGACAGGTTCACCCTACAGCGACACTCCAAACACGGGAGTCTTAACCGTCAACGCGGAGCTTTTACCCCTAGCCCACGCCATCTTCGAGCCAGGCCCACCCGACGAAAACTCCATAGAGCTGGCGAGGGTGGTGGACCGGGGAATAAGGGAGTCGAAAGCCGTCGACCTGGAAAAACTTATAATTGTGCCGGGGAAGCTTGCCTACGTAGTTTTCGTCGACATCTACATTTTAAACCATGATGGAAACCTTGTCGATGCTTCAGCCCTCGCCGCCATAGCCGCCCTAATGAACACGAAAATCCCGAAAATAGTGGTAGGCGAGGATGGGGAGCCAAAGAAAACCGAAGAGTTTAAACCTCTCCCCATCCAAGACTGTCCCATACCGGTAACCATAGCGAAGATTGGAGGAAGCCTGCTCGTGGACCCTGTCCTCGAAGAGGAAAACATGGCTTCAGCCAAAATAACGATAACCATAACCAAGAATGGGAACATCTGCGCCATCCAGAAAAGCGGCCCCGGAACCTTCACCCTAGACGAAATAGTGGAAGCCGAGAAAACAGCTAGAAGAAAAGCTGAAGAAATAAGGGAGAAAATCCTTTCTTCTGCCGGAGGATGAAGAGGGTTGGGTAGAACCAAGAAGGTTGGACCTGTAGGAAGGTTTAGAACGAGAGGTGGAGCCAGCCTGAGGAAGGCTCGAGCCAAAATAGAGATTCAGGCTAAAAGTTTATACGAGTGCCCTCAATGTTTAAGGAAGGCTGTTAAACGGGTTAGTCTTGGAATATGGAGATGCACCAAATGCGGTTACACCTTCGCTGGAGGAGCTTGGACCCCTACCAGCAAGATAGGTGAAACCGCAAGGAAGGTTAAATCTTAAATTTGAAGTTTGGAGGGGTGGAGGGTATGCCTCAGGTAGCCATGTGTAAGGGGTGTGGCTACCTTCTCTACAAAGGTTTAGAGTTAAAGTCGGCTGAGGAAATCATCCAGATGGCAGGCGGACGATGTCCTAACTGCGGCAGAAAACTATCCTTCAACATTGAAGATGTTGAAGTTAAGCCTGCCAAACAATCTTAACCCTCAACCCTCCTCAACACAATCCTAACCTTTTCACCCTCGATTTCCCAGTCTTTAAGGTAGCCGCCATCTTCAGAAACTTCGGTAAACCCGGCTAAATGTAGCTTCCTAATTCTAACCTCCCTTTTAAGGTAGTCCTCCAAACCCTTCAACAGTTTAACGTTCTCCAGGTTTTCAAAGCCTACCTCCACGTCCACTTGCTCCTCAATATTCAGGTTCAACTCTTTACGCATAACCTGAGCTCTTCTAACTAGCTCCTTGGCTAAAGCCTCAGCCAGCAGCTCCTTCGTCCTCTCAACATCCAGATAGATTTTGCCTCCCTCAAACTCTTCAGCCACCACGTTTTCAGGAAGCCTTTCCACCAGCGAAATTTCCCCCATCCCCAGCTTAACCCTGCCATCCTCAACTTCAACCTCTAAAAAGCCCTCCCTCTGAAATCTCTCGATTTCAGCTGGAGGAATCTTCTCCAGTTCGGCTAGAATTTTGCTGGTTAAAGATTTAAA
>QMYF01000026.1 GCA_003662515.1 Candidatus Hecatellales archaeon
AAGTGAGCTTGCCGGAGCTATGGTAAGGAAGCCTGTAACCCTGATTTACCCCTTCGAGAAGAGGGATGTTCCCCCGAAGTTTAGGGGGAAGCTTGCCTGGGATCCTGAAAAATGTGTTGGCTGCGGAACCTGCGTTAAAGTTTGCCCTGCCTTTGCGCTTGAGCTTATAGGGCGCGGGCCTCCCGCAGAGCTACGCTACTATCTTAACCGTTGCGTCTTCTGCGCTCAATGCGTGGAATCCTGTCCGCGAGACGCCCTATCCATGACGGAGGCCTACGAGCTGTCAGACTATAAACATACTATAATAGAGTTTAAGAGGGGGTAAGGTTAAGGATGGAAACCATAATAGCAGCCATAATTATGGCTCTGGCCGTAATATTCGCGGTTTTAACCATCGAGCTTAAAGACCTAGTTTACATGGTTTTCTCCTTCGCCGTCATGTCGGTGGCCATAGGCTCCTTCTACTTCCTGCTCAACGCCGTCTACCTTGGAATCTTCCAAATGCTCGTCTACGCGGGTGCGGTGGTGGCTATGGCTCTAGCTGTTATAATGTTGACTAGGGGGAGGGGTGAAGGCTAAATGGCTGGAAGCGGTTTAACAGCGGCGGGAGCAGTCCTATCCATCCTCTTCCTAATATGCTTAGGAGTGTTTGCAGCTCAGCCTTTCCCCTTCCAAGCCCTAGGGACGCCGGCCAGCCTGGTTCAGGCGCCGGTGCCTCCTGAAGACTTCAGCACCGCCCTCTGGAGCCTCCGCTCTTGGGACGCTGTAATCCTCAGCCTGGTCTTACTCTTCTCGGCTATAGGCTGTGTAGCCCTCTTCAGAATGGAGGAGTGAGAAGGGATGGATGTAGCCTCAATAGGGTTAACAGGCGGAATGCTTCTCATAGTTCTCGGCCTCTACTGTTTAGCCACCAAAAGAAACATGATTAGGCTGGTCCTAGCCGCGGAAATAATGACTAACGGAGCCATAGTGTTGCTGGTAACCTTCGCCGCCACCCCGCTGGGGATGGTAAACCCGGCCATCGTAGCCATAGCCATCCTCGCCATAGGCATTGGAGGCTGCGTAGCCGCCATAGGCTTAGCCATAGCGCTTCAAGCCTTCCGCCACTACAAGACGCTTGATGTACGTGAGCTTAAGAGGTTGAGGTGGTGAAACGGGATGCTGCCCTACGCACCCTTCCTAGTTTGGCTGCTTCCCCTGGTAGCCTCCGCCCTAATGCCGCTGGCAGCCCTCCACCCCAAGGTTAGAGACCTCTTCCCCGTGGTGGTGGGCTTCGTAACAGCGGCCTTCGCCCTCTCCATGATTCCCGACGTGTCAGCTGGTCCTCCCTACCCCAACCCTCAAATCTCATGGCTGCTGGTTCCAGGCCTCATCGAAGTTAAGGTGGGAGTTCTCCTCGACCCCCTCAGCGTCTTCATGTGCAACATAGTGGCGGGAATAGGCTCCCTAATCCTCCTATACTCTCTAGCCTACATGGCTGGGGAGGAAGGTATAACCCGCTACTGGTTCTTCATGCTCCTCTTCATAGGCTCCATGATAGGGCTGGTGGTAGCTGACAACTTCCTGTGGCTTTACATCTTCTGGGAGATGGTAGGCCTCTGCAGCTACGCCCTCATAGGCTTCTGGTATAAGAAGCCTGAAGCCCGCAAAGCCGGGGTTAAAGCCTTCATAGTTACCAGGATTGGAGACGTATTCTTCCTGGCAGGCATAATCCTAATCTTCCTGAATACTGGAAGCTTCGCCTTCTCCGACCTTAAAGGCACCCTCGAAGCCTTCAAAGTGCTCCCCTGCGCCCTCTCAACAGTGCCCTTCCTCCTGCTCCTAGGAGCCATAGGTAAATCGGCCCAGCTACCCCTACACGTATGGCTTCCCGACGCCATGGAAGGCCCCACCACGGTTTCAGCCCTCATCCACGCCGCCACCATGGTTAAGGCGGGAGTCTACCTGATGGCTAGAACCCATCTAATCTACATGGAGGCGGCTCCTGAAGCCTGGCTTACAGCCCTCATCTGGGTGGGAGCCATAACAGCCTTCCTCACAGCCACCATGGGTCTAACCGCGGTAGACATTAAGCGGGTCCTAGCCTACTCAACGATAAGTCAGATAGGCTACATGATGATGGCTCTAGGTTTAGGAGCCAGCGCAGGCTTCGTCTTTATAAGCCAGTTCCACCTCATGAGCCACGCCATATTTAAGGCCCTCCTCTTCCTCGCCGCAGGAGTAATCATCCACAGCCTAGCAGGGCTAAGAGACATGCGTAAGATGGGAGGCCTCTGGAGAGATGCCCCCGTAACCTTCTACACCATGGTTGTAGGTGTGCTGGCCCTAGGCGGAGTTCCACCCTTCAACGGGTTCTGGAGTAAAGATTTAATCTTCGCCGCAGCCCTTGAAACAGGAAACTATGCAGCCCTCTTCCTCGCCGTTGTAACCGCCGCCTTAACCCTAGCCTACGGCCTGAGGATGATCTATCTCACCTTCCTAGGCGAAAAACGGTCGGAAGAGGTTAAGAAGATGCATATTCACGAGCCTTGGGTGATGAGGGTTCCCCTACTCATCCTAGCCACCCTCTGCTTCATAACAGGCTTTACCGGTGAAAACTTCGCCGGCTTCATGGGCGTCCTAACCCATAATGGTGAAGTCTTCCACGTTGAACCGCTGAGTGTAAGCCTATCCATAGTCGCACTTCTCGTGGGAGGAATTCCAGCCTACCTAGTCTACTGGAAGAGAAGTCCGCCTCCAGAGAATTTCGCTAGGGGAGGCTGGGGAGCCCTGCAGAGGCTTCTAAGCGAAGGCTACTACTTCGACAAGTTCTACTACGCAGTCTTCGTAGACGGCTTAAAGGCTGCGGTTCAAGGCTTCAGGAAGACGCATCCTGGAATCCTCAACTTCAACATAAGCCTAATCCTAGGAGGACTGCTACTGCTAGCCTTCCTCCTGTTGATGTTGGGTTAGGAGGTGTGAAAGGGAATGTTCACATGGGTTATTGACGTCTTGCTGGTGTTCGCGGTTGCGGTAGCCGTGGCAGGAGCCCTAGCCCGCTACAGGGGCAACCTCAACAAGCCTCTGGGAATAGCCTCCACCATAGGTTTCGCAGCAGCCCTCTACGCCTGGTACGACCTGTACCTTCAACTTCAAGCTTCAGGCGGAATACTCGTTTTGAAGGCTGTGCCCATGGTGGATGCAAGCTGCCTCCGCATAGACATGTTAAGCATTTTCTTCGCTTTCCTCTTCCTGCTAGTAGGCTTCCTGGCCTCCTTCTTCTCCATCAAATACTTAGAGCATGATACAGGCCACGCCCAATATTACGCCCTACTGCTCTCCATGGTGGCAGGCATGGTTGGCGTGGCCTTCGCTGGGGACTTCTTCACGCTTTTCCTCTTCTGGGAGCTCATGGCTCTCACAAGCTACGTGCTCGTCGCCTTTAGGAAACATCTCTGGGAGCCTGTGGAGGCAGGCTTCAAATACATGCTTATGAGCGCTGCTGGAAGCGCCTTCATCCTTATGGCTATCGCCCTCCTCTACGGCATAACAGGCTCCACCAACCTAGCCGTCATAGCCTCAGCAGCCAACAGCGCCTCCCTAACAGCCTCCCTGAAAACCTGGCTTTACCTAGCCATAGTCATCATGATTGCAGGCTTCGGAATTAAGGCTTCCATAGCGCCCCTGCACACGTGGCTTCCCGACGCCCACCCAGCCGCCCCAACCCCGATAAGCGCCATGCTTTCCGGCGTAGTCATCAAAACAGGCGTCTACGCCATCATCCGCATGCTCGGGCTGGTTCTCTTCCCAGCCGCCCTAGACTGGGTTTCCATCGCCATGATTCTCGCCTTCTTCGCCGCCATAACCATGACTGTTGGAAACGTTATGGCGCTACTTCAAGAAGACATTAAGCGGCTTCTAGCCTTCAGCAGCATAGCCCACATAGGCTACATTATGGTTGGAGTATCTATAGGGCTCCTAGGCGGCATGATAGGCATCTACGGATACACAGCCGGCCTCCTCCACGTCATGAACCATGCCCTCATGAAGGGTCTGGCATTCCTCGCCGCAGGAGCCTTCATCCATGCAGCCGGAACCAGGAAACTTTCAGAGCTGGTGGGTATAGGCCACAGGATGAGGCCTATGGCTGTAATCTTCACCATAGCCGTGCTTGCCCTAGCCGGCATTCCGCCTCTCAACGGCTTCGTCAGCGAGCTTATGCTTGTCCTAGCCACCATCAACGCAGGCCTATACCTGCTGCTGGCAGTTATGCTGGCCAACATCCTCATAGGGTTCGGCTACTACCTCCGCCTGCTCTACATAGTTGTCTGGCAGGCGCCAAGGGAAGAACTCATGGAAGTCAAGGGAACCCCATGGCTAATGCTCATACCCACAGGGATCCTTGCAGCCCTCTGCATCCTCATAGGCGTATATCCGGAGCCCTTCCTAGCCTTCGCCAGCCAAGCTGCCCAAGCCATCCAAAACCTTCCAGCCTACACAGCCCAACTCTAATCTCCCTTTAACCTTTCCCAGGAGAGAAAACAGCTTTTTTCCGCTTTCACCTCTCCCCTAACCCTAACCATTTTTACACCCTCCCTCCTCAAAAGCTCCTCCTTAAATTTAACCCCCAAACTGTAGCCTCCCAGCCTTCCGTCACTGCAGACAACCCTATGGCAGGGAACCAAAAGCGGGAAGGGGTTAGCCGCCATCACAGCGCCCACAGCTCTGCCTCCCTGAGGAACCCCTAAAACCCCGGCTAAAGCCCCGTAGGAGGCCACAAACCCCCTGGGAATCCTGCACGTCAACCTTAAAACCTTCCGGGAGAAAGATGGCAAAACCTCCCAAGCTAGAGGGGGAAGTTTTCCAGCAGGCTTCCCCATAAAAACATTATATAATATGTTGAAGGAGGCCTCAGCTTTGGCCGAAGCCTCACCCTGAACAGGCTTCTCCCAAGGTCTGAGAAAATTTAAAGCCTTCCCTAAGGCTTCCCCCTTCCCAGAGGCAAAGCTTACAAGCCTAATTTTCCCTGAAGGAGTTAGCCCCAGACAGAACCAGAGCTTCCCCATCCTTTTAAGGTGTAGGGCTACCTTGACGGTTTAACCCTCCCTCCTGAAGACGTAAAGGTAGATGGTGTGCTGTCCAAGGTTTTCAACCTTCACAGGCTTCCAGCCCAAAATCTCGTAGTCGTGGGAAACCACTCGGGCGCCGTCCTTCAGCTCCCGCTCCAGTTTAGGCCTAAGCCTCTCATTAGCCGAAGTGGTCAGAAAGAGGGTTACCACGTCGGCTTCCCCTATGGGAACCTGATGCATGTCCCCGTGGATAATGGTGATTTTCCCCTCCAAGCCTCTCCTCCTAACCTCCTCCGTCGAGGCTTTCACCAGGTCTTCCCTAGCCTCCACGCCGACAGCCTTCTTAACCCCAAACTCCTCTACAGCCGTGATTAGAATACGCCCGTCCCCAGAGCCTAAATCGTAGAGGACATCGTCGCTTCCAACCTTAGCCATCTCCAACATCTTCCTGACAACCTCGGGAGGAGAAGCAATGAAGGGGACGTAGGTCAAGCCAGGCCACCCCAACTACACACCCAACTATTTCAAGCCGGCAAATTTATCTTTAACTTCTCCTCCAAGCTGATAACAAGAGATATTAAGGGGTAAACCCTCCCCTAAGTTGGGAAGGTTAAAGGATGAGCCGTGCCACAGAACAGCTTTTAGGCTCCTACTACTGCAGGCTGGCCCTCCTCCTATGCCAGCATGCCCGCGAACACCTCTATAGTGGAAACTGTGAGGAAGCCTCCAAACTCTGCAAGCTTATATCAACCCTCTGCTTGAAAAACGGGTATCCACAATGTTTAGAGGAGTCGAAGCTTTGCCTTCAAGCTTCCAAACATTGTAAGGCTGGGAAGCTGGAGGAGGCTAAATCCGTCTGCGAAATAGCCAGAAAGCTTTGCCCTAAAAGCTTCAATATTTATGGGGGTTAAAAGGGGATGCCTGCCTGGGTTAAGTTAAACATGTTAAGGGAACCCAGAGTGGTTAAGCCCGCTCTGGTTCAAGGGCTTCCAGGCTTAGGCTTTGTGGGGAAACTGGCGGTAAGCTACCTTATCGACGAGCTGGAGCTTAAACCCTTCGCAGAAATCTATTCAAGCTACCTAGTTTTACCCGACGGGAACACTGGAGTTCAAATTCGTGAGGATGGAACCTACTATCTGCCCAGAATAGAGCTTTACGAGGTAACTCAATCCAAGAAGCATGCCATCCTCATCACAGGGGAAGTTCAGCCCACCATCCACGGCCAATACGAGCTCATAAGCCAAATCCTAGACCTAGCTCAACGTTACGGCTGCGACATGGTTATTGCGCTGGGAGGCTTCCAAACCCCGCTGGAAAGAGAGATAGGCAAAGTCTACGGGGTCTTCAACAACCATTCGCTGGAGAAAACCTTGAAGAATCTCGGGGTGGAAATTACGAGGAGCGGAGCCATAACCGGAGCCTGCGGAGTAATCTTGGGGCTTGGAAACCAGCGAAACCTGCCCTCTATAGGGCTTCTAGGCGCAACCCGAGGCGAATACCCAGACATGGAGGCAGCCAAAAGCGTGCTGAAGGTTCTCACCAAGATTTTAGGCTTAGAGTTAAGCTTCTCCAGGCTTGACAGGGAAATCCAAGAGCTTAAGTCTCGGCTGGAGGTTATAAGAAGGCTTCAGGCGGAAACCCTTCAGAGGCCTCCGCCGGAAAGGAGGCCTCCAGACAAGGCACCCTTCTACATCTAACCCCCCTTCTCCTCTTTTAAGGGTTCCACCCGGAGGATGGGGCCTTCCTTCCCCACCACCCTTACGAGGCTTCCAGCCTTAACCTCCACCCCGCTAACAGCCATCCACCTTTCACCCTTCAACCT
>QMYF01000027.1 GCA_003662515.1 Candidatus Hecatellales archaeon
CAGACAGAATCTACGTTCTAAATCGCGGGGAAACTTTTGGAGGTGGGAATACCAGAGCCATGCTAACTGACGAGGAAATGCTTAGGCTTGCCGACATGAGACTGCCTCTAGTTTTCGAAACCGTGAGAAGGCTGGGCTTAAAATTTAGGGAGCCCCCTTAACCTTGGAAGATTTGGAAAAGAAAAAGAGGGAGTAGAAGCCGGGGGGAGAATTTTCAGCCGGATCCTAAAACGGCATCGGTTTTCTCTAGCACCGCTGCCTTCGCAAACATTACAACGTTTTTGGCTCCAGCCTGCTTAGCTGCCTCCCTCACCCTTTCAAGCTCAGCCTTCTTAAACCTGATGGTTACCATAGCTGGCTTAGCAGCCTTTGCCTTTTTACCCTTACCTTTCTTAGCCTTCTTAGCCATCGCTCACACCCTTCCATTAATGCTTTAAACATATAGAAACTTAAAAATGCTAAGTAAAATTTCGAGGGGGAAAGGGGAGAATGGCCGGTTCTCCGGTGGAAAACTTCTCGTATCTTGAAGTTGGAAAACTTAGGGTACGTTACCTGGTTAGGGGTGAAGGTAAACCTGTAATTCTCGTTCATGGTCTTGGAGGCTCAATAGAGAGTTGGGGCGCGAACATTGACGCCTTGGCTTCACACTTTAAAGTTTACGTTTTCGACCTGCCTGGCTTCGGTTTTTCCGATAAACCTCGCATCCAGTACCGTATCGGGTTTTTCACAAGCTTTCTACATGACTTCATGGAAACCCTCAAAATCGAAAGGGCTTCGCTGGTTGGAAACTCTTTGGGAGGCTTAATATCTTTATGTTTCACTTGCGACTACCCATCAAAGGTTGAAAAACTCGTGGTTGAATGTTCGGCAGGCTTGGAGACCGGCGCTAGGGAAACCATTATGAGGTTTATGGGAGAATGGTGGACCATGGAAAGCCTCAAAAGCTTCTACGAATTCGTCTACGGGGAGCCTTCAAAAGTGAAGGAAGAAATTCTCCGCTTAAGACTTAGGATTCTCAGCCATCCTGACGCTAAATACGCGTATAAATCCATTTTGAATATGCCCTACGAATGGGCGGATCTCCCGGAAAAGCTGAGGAAGCTTAAAAATCCTACCTTAATTGTTTGGGGGGAGAAGGATAGACTTATCCCGGTGGAGTACGCCTATAAGCTTCACAGCCTCCTCGCGAACTCGAAGCTTTTAATTTTCAAGGATGCAGGCCACGTTCCCCACGCTGAAAAAGCTGAGGAGTACAATAGGGAGGTTGCCAAATTTCTTCTGGAAGACCCTTAAAGAGAAAACTTCTATATTTTTGTTTCAAGCAGAGAAAAATTTAGACATCTCCCATTCGACTGGAGGCTGAAGATTTGAAGACACCATTAAAGCTTGCCATTCCGCTTATAATTACCGTTTTAATTCTGGCTGGAACCGTGGGGTTCGTTGAAGCCGGCTCCATCGTCAAGGTCACCCTCCAACCCGAAGTTTCTGAGGTAAAGCCTGGAGACCAGTTTAAGGTTAGCATTCACATTGACCCTGGAGGGGGAGGGGTTAGCGCCGGAGAATTTGTGGTATCTTATCCGGCCGACGTGTTCAAGTCCGTTGACGTTAAGCTTGGAGAGTTTTTTGGAGAAAACCCTCTAGTGGCGGTTAAAGAGGTTAAGCTTGAAGGGGGAAGTGAGAAGGTTAGGGTGGCTGTTGCAAGGGTTGGAGAAACCTTAAAGCCCACCCCTCCCGGGATAGCCTTAACCATCACTTTAAAAGTCTTGGAAGAAGCATCTGAGGGAGACTACGATATTAGCCTGGTAAAAGCAGATCTGGTAAATGAAGAATTCCAGCGGATATCAAACATTGAAGTCGAGGAGTGCGCAATCAAAGTTAAACTGCCCATAACGGTTACCCCCACCGAAACCACTACCACCACAACAACTACCACCACTTCTCCGCCTCCACCCACCACGACAACCACAACACCTGCCACAACAACTATGCCGCCGCCACCGCCAGCAAAAATCCTGATTACGGTGTTAGACGAGGTTGAGGGGAAACCTTTAGAAAATGTTAGGGTCGAGGTTGACGGGAAGCAGGGCTTCACCGACATAGATGGTAAGGCTGTCTTCATCGTTGAGGAGGGAACCTACACGGTGAAGGCTTCTCTTGAAGGCTACCAGGATAGAACTGTTAAGGTTACTGTTGCCCCTGGAGAGGAAACCTTTGTGGAGCTTAGGCTTAAGCCTCTTCAAAAGGCTGGTGGAGGATGCCTTATAGCTACAGCAGCCTTCGGAGGGGAGCTCACCCCTCAGGTTCAAATCCTCAGAAACTTCAGAGACAATTATGTTATGGCCACCCGTGGAGGCTTAGCCTTCATGAACGTTTTCAACCTCTGGTACTACTCGTGGAGTCCAACCGTAGCCGAGCTGGAAAGGCAGATACCTCCTCTAAAGGAAGCTGTTAAAGGCCTAATTTACCCGCTTCTCTTCGAGCTTGAGGCAGCCAGAAAAGTTTACCAGCTGTTATCCTTTACGCCTGAAGCCGCCATCCTAGCGGCTGGAATCCTAGTGAGCATACTGATTGCCGTCAGCTATCTGGCTCTTCCAGCCCTTCTTACCTCTCTCAAGTTTAAAGCCGGAACAGGCAGCCTAACGAAAATCTTTTCAGGGCTTCTACTAACGCTGGTAGCCATCCATCTGGTGGGCCTTAAAGCTGCGGGGTGGCTTCTAACTTTAACTTCTCCAGCAATAGTTCTCACAACTATGGCTTTAACTTTCATCCTAATGGTTGAGGGGTTTGGCAGGCTGAAAAGGGGTATGAAGCCTAGTCAGGCTTAAAATATTTTATTTCTTTCTGGTAGACCGGAGGGGTGTAGTCAGGTTCAGCTTTAATGGCTTGCTGGAAGCAGTTTTCCACGCAGATGTGACAGTAAATGCATTTGAAGGGGTCGTAGGCTATGGTTTTCTTTTCTGGGTCTACTTTTATGGCTGCGGGAGGACAGAGACGTTCGCAGTCCTGGCAGAGGTCGCAACGTTCCATGTCGAAAACTATTCTTCCACGGTGTTCAGGGTAAGGCTTCCTTGGAACAAAGGGATGTTTAACTGTGGCAGGTTTAGAGAAAAGGTTTCTAAAAATGTTTGGAAACATTCTAACCATGATTATTTCCCTCCATCCTTCTTCAGGTAGGTAATCCTTTCAGTGCAGGCTATGCATGGGTCAATGGACAGCACTATCACAGGGATGTCCGCCACCTCGTAGCCTGGAAGCATGGCTAAGAGGGATGGGATGTTGGCTAGGGTTGGAGTTCTAACCTTCAACCTTTCCAGCCTATTGCTGCCGTTGGCTTTCGCATAGTAGAATAGTTCGCCTCTTGGCTGTTCAGCCCTAGCCGTTGCCTCCCCTTCAGGCCAACGGTCAGGTTTAACCCTAATCTTCCCTTCAGGCATCTCTTTCAACGCCTTCAAAATCAGGTCTATGGCCTGGTAAACCTCGTAGAAGCGGACTAGAAGTCTGGCGTAGCAGTCTCCATCCTTCTCCACGACAGGCTCGAAGCCCAACGCCCCATAGGCAGCGTAGCCTGTGCTTCTAATGTCTTTGGCTACCCCGCTTCCACGGGCAGTTGGACCCACAGCCCCCAGCCTAACAGCGTCTTCATAGGTTAGGATGCCTTTGCCCACCGTCCTCTTCTTTATGCCAGGATCCTTAAGAATTACGGGGGCTAAGGCGTCCATGTGCCTTTTAAGCTTAAGCATACCCTGCTCAACCAGGTTGGCCAGGTCCCGCCCAATGTCTCTCCTCACACCGCCAATCACGCAGGTGGAAATTATAACTCGGTTTCCTCCGGTGCGCTCTTGAAGGTCCATGACGAGCTCACGGTCCCTCCAGAACTGCATGAAGAGGCTTTCGAAACCCATGGCGTCGGCGAAGAGGCCTAACCATAGGAGGTGGCTCTCCAGCCTGTTAAGCTCCGACCAAATAACCCTCAGATAGTTCGCCCTTTCCGGAACCTCTAACCCGAGAAGCTTCTCAACAACCATGCAGTAGCAGAGGGCATGGATGAAGTTGCATATTCCGCAGATGCGCTCGCAGATGTAAACGTTTCTACGGTAATCGTTAAGCTCGCAGGCTCGCTCAATTCCCCTATGCACATATCCAATGTTTACTCCCACATCCACTATGCGTTCCTCATCGACGGTGAAGCGTAGCTGAATGGGTTCGGGGAGAACGGGATGCTGAGGGCCAAACGGGAAAATTGTGTATTTCCGTTTGGTTTGCCCTTTACTCATACCAGTCACACCTCCAGCAGCGTTTAGCCTCTCTAACCGCCTCATCCTTCGAGTAGCCCAACTCAACCTCCTCGAAAGTTTTAATCCTCCTGTCGTGGGGAAGCTTAGCCACGGAAACCTTATGCATAGCCAAAACTTCTTCCACGTCGGCTCTTGGAACAAACTCCTCCATGAAGGCTGGCTCGGGAAGCCCTTTGCCTCCCAGGTAGCGGTCGATGGCGCTGGCAGCCTTCTTCCCGGCGGCTATAGCCTCCACCACGGAGGCTGGACCCGTAACCGCATCTCCCCCTGCAAAAACCCCTTTCATGCTGGTTTCCAAGGTTTCAGGGTTAACTTGGATTTGCCCGCGCCTGTCAAGTTTAAGGTTGAAACCCTCAGGAACAGTTACCACCTGGCCTATAGCCTTAATGAAGGTGTCGGCCTCCACGGTGAACTCGCTTCTAGGGATGGGTTCAGGCCTCGGCCTTCCCGAGGCGTCTGGAGCGCCCAGCTTCATCTTTATAAACTCCATTTTCACAGGTTTTTCTCCGCCTAGGACCTTGGTTGGCGCCACTAGAAATTCGAGTTTAACACCTTCCTCCTCAGCGTCAGCAACTTCGGAGGGGGTGGCAGGCATTTCGTTTCTTGTCCGCCTGTAGTAGATGGCTACCTCTTTGGCTCCAAGCCTCAGGGAAACCCTGGCCGCGTCAACCGCACTGTTTCCACCCCCGATAACCACAACCTTCTCGCCTACGTCAGGCTTCCTGCCGTGAAGGTTTACCTCCCGCAGGAAGTCGATGCAGTCCCAAAGCCTCGGATGGTCTTCACCTTCTATTCTGAGGCTGGCACCTTTATGGGCTCCTGTAGCCACAAAGATGGCGTCGAAACCCTGCTTGAAAAGCTCATCTAAACTTTCAATTTTCGTGTTGAGTTTAAGGTCGGCTTCAGCCTCCTCCAGCCTAGCCCTAATCTCAGCCTCCATCACATCTTTGGGAAGCCTATACTGCGGTATGCCCACCAGCATCATTCCGCCAGGTTTGGGAAGCTCATCGAAAACCGTTACATCATGGCCTAGGAGGCCGAGATAGTAGGCGGCGGTTACACCTGCTGGACCTGCACCCACCACAGCAACCTTCTTCCCTGTAGGTTTAGCCCGTTTAACGTCTCTACGTTTAATTCCAACAACGTCAGCCACGTAGCGTTTAAGCAGCCTAATCGAGATGGGTTCACCCTTTTTAGCCTGCCTGCATCCGTCTTCGCAGGGTGCGAAGCATACGCGGCCGCAGATGGCCGCTAGAGGGTTCTGCTCGAGAATGGTTTCAAGGGCTTCCTCAAACCTGCCTTCAGCTATAAGCCTAACATATTTGGGCACGTCGATTCGGGCTGGACAGTTTTGGGCGCAACGTCCTGGGGTGCGAAACATGGGTGGGCTAACGCCTACGGTAGGCTTCAGAAGGGTGGTCTGCACGTCTTCAGCTGTGCGGAGCAGCCTGCTGTTGAAGTCGGGATTTAACCCTGTAAATTTAAGGCCGAACATGTCTCTTACTTCGTTTTCCGCCAGGAAGGCGCAGGGGTAAATGGTGGTGATAGTTGGAAGATTTCCCTCCTTTCCAACCCTAACCTTAACATTCACCAGTCCACTATCCTTCTCAAAATGGTAGATTACTTCAAACTCTTTTCCAAGGTCAAGGCAGGTAATGGTTACAAACCTGGCCTTAGCCGCTGCAAGCTCGTGAATTTTAGGGATAAGCTCGGAAACCGTTAAACTGATATTTTGCTCGGACATTTTCACCTTCCCCCAACAGCCTTCACAGGCTCAACCTTCTTCTCCGCCAGCTTTTTAAGAGCCAAAACCACCCCGTCGATTATGGCTTCAGGCCTTGCAGCGCAGCCCGGCACGTAAACGTCAACCGGGATAACCTTGTCGACTCCTCCAAGCACGTTGGGGCAGTTGTGGAACATTCCACCTGTGCAGGCACAGGTTCCAACGGCTACCACAACCTTAGGATCGGGGGTCTGCTCGTAAAGGTTTCTCAGAACCCTGGCGTTTCTCCGGTTGGCTGGACCTGTAACAAGCAGGATGTCAGCGTGTTTAGGGTTCCCCATGTGAAGCATACCGAATCTTTCCACGTCGAACCTGGGTGTGAGGCAAGCTAGGATTTCGATGTCGCAGCCATTACAGCTTCCACAGTTAAAGTGTAGGATCCATGGAGACTTGAACCTGGATTTAGCCATTAAGCCCATCCTTTATATCACCCCTAAAATGGCTAGGGCTATCAGGTTTCCTAGAATCAGGATTAGGCCCACCGTCCAGACGAATTTAAGCATGAAGGGCCAGGTCAGCCTTGGAAACACGTTGTCCACGATTATCGTGATGAAGTAGAAGATGAAGGCGAGGATTACGCCGAGCCAGAGGTGGGGGGTCCAGAAGAGGGTTAGAAGCGTCAGGAAGAGCACCAGCTTAAACCAATGTCCAAACTC
>QMYF01000028.1 GCA_003662515.1 Candidatus Hecatellales archaeon
GAAGGTTTTCTTAGCCATTTTGACGGCTAGGCCGCCGTAGACTATTAGGGCTAGGTAGGTGATGACGGCTGTGGTGGGGTCTAGGAAGCCGTCGGGAATATGCATTTTAACCCCTACTTTATGTTGGGGTATAGGTTATATAAGTATTACCATTTTACAAAATAGTAATACTAACTTTAAACTCCTCTTCAAAAAGTGGAGAAAGGCTTTTCTACTTAACAAAATATTTTTCCTTAAACTTTATGGACGCAGTTTGGAGGGGGTAAATGTGGCCTCAGAGGAAGCCAAAATCTATGAGCAGGTGGTAAGAAACACTGTAACCCAGAAAATTATGGAAACCTTAGAAAGCGGCGAGAAAACTTTAAGCGAGCTGGTTAAAGCTGTGAACGAGCTGGTGCCCGAGCCCCTCGACGACCTCATAATTAAGCTTTACCTCTCCCAGCTTGAAATGGAAGGCTTAATAGAGAAGAAGGATAAGGGTGGAGAAGCAGCCTACAACGTGACCGATAAGTGGAAAAGCCTGAGCTCCGCAGGCAAAGGATAGCTTTGATTTCCCTTAAATTCCCGTTTTTCAGCAAACCAAAAATAGTGTTTAGGGGGCTAACCTTTTTTCGAAGCCTTAACTAGGGCTTTAGCCATTTCCTCTAGGACTTTCTCCGGTTTTTTAGCTTTAACCACACCGCTGGCCAGCAGCACTCCACAGGTTCCAAGTTTTAAGGCTGCCTCCACATCGGAGCCGTCGGTTATGCCTGCTCCGCAAAGCACTGGTATGGCTAGGTTAACCTCTCTAACCTCCCTTAACGTGTCTGTTACAATTTCAGGTTTAGCCTTGGATACGGGTATCCCTGTGCCTATGAGTTCTGGAGGCTCGATGGCTATTAGATCCGGGTTTAACCCTGCTATTTGACGGCAGGCTTCAGGGGTGTCTCCGCAGGCTACGATGGTTAACCCGGCTTCTTTGGCTCTCGTCAAGCTCTCCTTTAAAACTTCAAGTTTCAGTCTTCTTTCCGAATGGTTGAGGAGGGTTCCGGTGGCTCCAGCTTCCCGAACAGCTTCGGCTAGGATATGTCCGGTGTGGCTTCCAGGCTTGACGGGGTCTACATGCTGGGCGAGAACGGGAATGTTTACTTCTCTGGCTATGGGGGAAAGGTCGGAGAATTGGGGTGCCACGGCGATGGCTACTCCATACTCCTCAGAGACTTTCTCAGCTTTTTTGGCTAGCTAGACAGCCCGGCTGCCTGTTGCCTCAAGATAACATTTGAAGTTTACGATGATTATGGGGAGGGGGAGAGTCAAGGTTTACTGAGCCTTCCTGAAGCGGTCTTTAAGCTTCTCCAACACCTTTGGAAGGGTGGTGTACTCCATTTCGTCGGGGCCTAGCCTGTGAGGCATGAAGGGTCCATGCCTGCGTAGGTAGTCAGCCAGCTCGTTGGCCATCTGCCTGGCCCTGTCGAAGGCTGGGTCGTCGAAGAGGTCGGCTGGCCCCTCTAGGATCCCGTCGTGGATTTGGAAGCCTAAAGCTACCACTCTTGGAGGCCCGTCAAACCTGGTGCACTGGGCATGTTTAAGAGAGACGGGCATTAGGGGGCCGTGGTGGCTTCCCCTCATCCATCCCGCCACGATGTGCGGGAAGGCGAAGGGCTCTAAAACCTCTCCCACGGCGGGGAGCCCGTGCTGAGCTCTAACGATGCATACTGGGTCATCTTTGCCGACGTAGCGTCCGGCTATGAGGGACAGCCGGCTGGTGCTGGCTGCCGCCGCTGGAAGCCCATCCTTCCTGTAAATCTTGCTTATCACGTAGCGTCCGGGGGTTCCTATCAAGGCGAGAAGGTCGTAGGACTCTTCAGGAGGAGCCATTTCAACCTCCATGCCCTCGAAAACATCTAAAACCACGAACTTGAAGCCTTCATGAAGCGATGGGTCGATTACAAGGCCTGCCGTGTTGAAGGGGTCGGCGAAAATCTTGTAGAGCGGGTAGTTCCAAGCTCCAGGCTCGGTTTTGTCCGCCGCGAAAACTATTATTGGGTCGGAGCCTCGCTCCTCAAATTCCAGCTCAGCGACTCCTGGACCCATACCCCTTATGTTACCCGAGAAGGCTTCGGCGAGCAGGTCCTGTCCAGCAGCGTAAAGCTTCAAAGGCTTAGAAACCTTTTCCGTTACCTCCTTGAAAATGTTCCAGGCTAAACCGTGAATTTCAGGGTTGTTTTCTCCTTTCCGGTGGGTCATTAAGAGCTGAAGGTCGTCTCCACAGTTGAAAACCCTGAAGTCCAAGATTAAACCATTGTTTTTGGCTTCGGCGAGCAGTTTTTCAGCCATCTCCATCTGTTTGGGGTGAACCCTATGATGGCCAGCCAAGCTTCCAATATCCGCCTTGATGAGGCTCACAGTTATTTTCGCCAAAACAAAACACCTCTCTAGGCTTGCTGAAGCCATCTAGAGAGACAATTTTAATTAAGTTTTACTCGTCAATTGTATATTCCTCAGAATAGCCTTGAACGGAAAGTATTTTGAGCAAGCTAACTCATACCCTTCAATGGGAACCCCACAAAAACCTTCGCAGGGCCCGTAGCGCAGCCCGGATAGCGCGGCAGCCTCCGGAGCTGTAGGTCGCGGGTTCAAATCCCGCCGGGCCCGCCACTTTAGAGGGGAAATCCCCTCTAAGACTCCCCTTTTCTGTGTTGGGGTTTTACCAGTAATTTGGCATTGGGCTAGATTTTTGAAGCCACCCATAAATCAGCTTTGGAATGCTGGTTTCATGCTTCACAGCTTCAGCTTTCAACAACTCATAACTATGCATATTCTGGGTTAGGGGAGGATAGGTTGTAAGAGCTAGTCTGTTAGGTTTTCCTGTGAACTGCTCGGAGCCAAGAACAAGATTACTCTCTTTGACGGAGATTTTGCCATCCGGATTTGGTTCAAATACTCCAAAGTAATTTTTTAGTGAGTATATTTTTCGGCTGGATAAATTTTGCAAAGGAGGGGTTGGAAGGTTGCTGCGCCTGTTGGGGGGTCACAATATTCGTCTTCATCGCTAGTTAAAACGTTTGGGTTTGACTCGAAGGCCCTAAAGAGTACAGGGTCTTCCGGGATTTCCTCTGGGAACCACCAGCCATGCTCAGCGCTAACCATTTTTGGGTGAACCCTATCGGTAAGCTTGGCTTTCTGCTTGATCTTCCCCCTTGGAGTTTCGATGATTACCCATTCGCCGTCCTTTATTCCATATTTGGCGGCGGTATCGGGATGTATTTCAACTAGCGGGTCTGGATGAAGTCTTCTCAGCTTGCGTAGCTGCCGGTGCTCCGAGTGGTGGAAAGGTCTAAACCTCGGACCTGTTATAAGGATCAGCGGATACTCTTTTGCAAGTTCCGGGTTACTTAGAGGGGTTTCCGGTGGTTCCACATAGTTTGGAAGCGGGTCGTAACCCAGCTTCTCAAGTATAGTAGAGTATAATTCAACTTTCCCTGTTGGAGTTGCGAAGCCTCTTGGTTTCCCAGTTTTCGGATCTATTTTTTCATATTTTTTCTCTTCCGCTTGAGGGAACCACCACCGAATTTTCCTAGCGAACTCCTCGTAGGTTTTCACGTTCAACTCTTCCATTAACGGTTTTAGAAGATATTCCCATTCTTCCTCAAGAGTCTTCCGCCAGTATTTTTCCTGGCCAAGCCTAAGCCCTAACCCCTGCCAGAAGTAGTAGTCGGGCTTTCGCTCATAAAGAGGGTCAACAATTTTCTCTCCGGCAGCTGCAAAGTTTGTAAGGCCATCTAGAGTTGACATATGGACAACAGGCATCTCAAGCCAGTTGGCTACGGGAAAAACGTAGTCGGCAAGCATGGCTGTCGGCGTCATCCACTGCTCCAAAACCACGAAGAGTTCTAGGTTTGGACTTTTCAAAGCCTTATATACAAGCTTACTGTTTGGGTAGTCTATAATCGGGTTGGCGCCTCCGCATATTACAGCCTTAACTGGGTAGGGTTTGCCTGTCAGTATGGCCCTCCAAATGTCAGGGCCATGACAGGCTGGAGCATAGGAAAAAATGCAGCCTTTTCCATACCAGTAACGTTTGGTGGCCTCGTAGATAAGTTGGTAGCCGGGCCATGTCCAAAGTTTGTGCCTGTCTGCTCCCAATTGTTTCATCCGTTGCTCCATTGGAAGCATGTCCGTGTATTCAAATAGTGGTCCATAGTTCGCCTTTTCGCAGGGCCCATAGAGCATGTCTCCGCCGAAAACGTCAAGATTGCCTGTTATTGCACGTAAAATAGCTTTGGCGTGAATGTTTGAGGTGGCGTTTCTCCCTATATCTGGCCTTAATCCCCACCTTATCGAGGCAGGCTTCAAAGTCGCATACATTCTTGCCGACTCTATGATGTCCTTTTCAGGAATCCAAGTTATCCTTGAAACCCTGCTGGGAGGATATTCTTTTGCACGCTTTTTCAGCTCCTCGAAGCCGTAGCACCATTTCTCAACAAACTCCTTATCGTAGAGTTCTTCTTCAATAATTACGTTTATCCAACCGAGAGCTAGGGCGGCGTCCGTGCCGGGGCGAATCTGTAGCCACATGTCAGCTAGCTTTTCTACTGTTTCGGAGCGTCTTGGGTCTATGACGATAAACTTGGTTCCAGCCTTTTTAAGCTCTAAAAGGTTGCGGAATTCGCAGGGTCTGGACTGGTCAGGGTTTCCACCCCAGATGACTACGCATTTGGCTGCGTGTGGCCCTGCCTTATATCGGGTTAAAAAGCCGTAGATTGCGGTTTCCACGATGTAGGAGTTGATTGCGCACCATTGCCCAGCGTTGGCTGTGTTGGGGCTTCCAAAAAGGTTCATAAACCTTTTCTTAAAGGTTTCCTGATGTCCTCTTCCCGTGCCTCCAATGGTTGCTAAAGCCTCTGCGCCATATTTCTCCTTTATCTCCCTAAGTTTTTCAGCAATTTCGTCGAGGGCTTTATCCCAAGATATTCTTTCCCAGCGGCCTTCTCCTCTCTCACCCACCCTCTTCAACGGGTAGTTCAGACGTTTTGGATGGTAGAGATGCTCTATGAAAGCGTGAGCTCTCTCGCAGAGCCATCCCTTGTTCAGATAGTGGTCAGGCTCTCCCATAAGCTGAATAACCTTGCCATCCTTAACGGTAGCTAATACGCCAGCCTGACTTGAACAGGCAAAACAAATAGCCCTCCTAACCTCTTCACCCCTATTAGTATCCTTCAAGCCAAAAATTCACCTTTCTGCTTAGATTTTAATTTCCACCTCAGAGCATTAAGCTTAGAGGTCTCGCATATTTAAATTTTAACCCCGCTCAGAAAGGTTTCCCAGGCCTGGAGGATCTACAAGCCATTTCACGACGCCGAGAGATGCTTCACAGCAACCAGTATGCTTCAATCTTCGCGTAATCCCATAAGGCGTAAAGCGTTTCCGCCTAGAATTTTCCATAGGGTTTCCCTGTTTAATTCTAGCCTTAAAATTTTGTTGAGTTCTGTTTTCATGTGGCCGAAGGGGATGTCGGAGCCGAAGAGAACCCTTTCGGCTCCAAGCCTTTCTATGAAAAGCTTGATGGTTTGAGGGTTTCCAAGCGAAGTGTCAAAGTAAACGTTTTCCCTGTTCTTGAAGGCTTCCAAGAAATCGTAGGGGTTTCCTCCCAGCATGCCCAAATGGGGAACCACCAAAACAACCTCAGGATACATCTCGACAAACCTCCGTGTAAACTCTAGTTCCTCCTCGAAAATCACGGGAAGCCTCTTTTCCCCCACGGATTTAGCGAAGCCTTCAAGCCGAGGGTCTTCAAGCACGGAATAATTGGAGCTCTGGTCGGATATCCCCCTAACCCAATGCCATTTAACGCCGAGGAAAGGTGAACCTTCCGGAGGCGGAGTCAAATCGTCCGGAGCATAGTAGAAAGGATAGAAAACCTTCCTTCTCTCAGCCTCTTCAAGGATCCACTGGTTCATGGTGTTGTCGGCTACCGCCGCGGAGGGAAAAGGGAAAACCACCGCTCTGTCTACGCCAGACTCAGCCATCTGCCTTAAAATCTCCTCCGCTGTAACGGTGAAGCCTAAGGCTAGGGAGGGCCCAAGATGGGTGTGAAAGTCTATCTTCAACCCTTCAACCTCAGCCTAGACACTCTTAAAAACCTGGTTAGCCTAAATGATTTTAAGCTGTCTCTTTTGAGAGGTGGGCCGCGTTGACGAGGTTGGTGGTGGTTGGAGGCTCGGCAGCCGGGATGGCTACGGCAGCCCGAGCCAAAAGGTTCAACCGTGAGCTTGAAGTTGTGGTTTTCGAGAAGACTGGCTACGTTTCCTATGCCCCCTGCGGCATACCCTACTACATTGAGGGGCTCATCGAAAGCCTTGAAAAGTTAACCTACTACACGGTTGAATACTTCCGGAAGGAGCGAGGCATAGATGTCCACGTTAAACATGAAGTTAAAGAGGTTGACGTCTCCGCCAAGAAGGTTTACGTGGAAGACCTTGAAACCGGCCGAAGCTTCGAAATGGAATACGACTACTTAATGCTGGCTACCGGAGGCAAACCTGTAATTCCCCCGGTGGAAGGGGTGGATCTTGAAGGCGTTTACTGGATTAGAAGTTTGGAAGATGGAGCGAGGGTTAAAGCGGCTGTAGAAAAAGTTGAAACGGTGGGCGTGGTGGGCGGGGGCTACGCTGGGCTCGAGCTGGCTGAAGCCTTCCGCAAGATAGGTA
>QMYF01000029.1 GCA_003662515.1 Candidatus Hecatellales archaeon
CCTGGCTTTTCGCCCTAGCCCCAAGCGTGGCAGGCCTCACAGCCTTCTACAGCCTACGCTTCATAGGCTTAACCTTCCACGGGGAAGAGAGCCCGCATGTTTCCAGGCTTGAGCGGAAGCCTAGGGAAGCCAGCCTCCTCATGCTTGCCCCCTACCTCATCCTCACCGGGGTAACCATCCTCTTCGGAGCCTTAGGCCTAACCTTCGAAGGCTTCCTCCACGAAACCTTCCATGAAGTCTTCCATAGTGAGCTTCACCTAGTCGACGGGAAGGCTGCCCTAGAGGTTCAGGTAGCCCTAGCTTCAACCCTCTTCTTCCTCGCCGGAGCCCTCCCCGCCTATAAGCTTTACATTTCCAGGAGACTTTCGCCTGGAAGGATTCTGGAAGCCTACCCCCTCCTTTCCAGGCTGAGAAGCTTCCTCTGGAACCGCTGGTATATTGACGCGGCCTACAACCGGGTGTTCATCGACGGAACCTTGAGGCTTAGACCTGTCATCGAGAAGGTGGTGGAGCATGCCATGGATGTAGCCTACAACCTTAAGCTTCCCTTCCTCATGGAGGCTTCCTACCTTCGCGTGAAGAAGCTTCAGTCGGGAATCTTAACCTACTACACCTTCTACACAGCCCTCTTCATGGTCATCATGGTTTTAACCTTCCTGCTGGTGTGGAGCCATGTTCCAATCTAGCCCTCTGCTTCAAAGCCTGCTGGTTCCCGCCGCCACCATGGTGGTGGTAGCCGTCCTAGGCCGGAAACTCGGCCGATACGCCGGCCTTATAAGCGGAGCAGCTCTAACCTACACCTCGCTCCTCCTCCTAATGGTCGGCTTCAAAGTTTTAAGGGAGGGTTCCGTCTACGAGGAGTATGTTTGGGCTGAGTTTCTCGGGTTGAGGTGGGGGCTTCTAGCCGACGGGTTAAGCCTTCCCACAGCCCTAATCATGAACCTGATATGTGCCGCCTGCGCCGTATACTCGGTAGGCTACATGAAGCATAGGATTGAGATGGAGTGGGGTGAAGGACGGAAAGGCCTCCACACCCTCTACCATGTGCTTTACCTGCTTTTCCCGATTGGGCTGGTGGGGGTAAGCCTGTCCACCAACCTCATCCAGCTATACTTCTTCTTCGAGCTCACCCTGATACCTTCAGCCCTCATGATCTCCCTCTTCGGCTACATTGAGAGGGAAAGGGTAGCCATGATGTATTTCATCTGGAACCAGGTGGGCGCCAGCCTCTTCCTGCTGGGCTCCATCCTAGCCTTCCTCGAAACCGGAAGCTTTGACATTGCTCAGGTGCCGAGGCTTCTCGGCTCACCTACAGCCTTCTGGGTGGTCTTCTTCATCCTTGTCGGTATGCTTATCAAGATGGCTGCCTTCGGCGTCCACGTATGGCTTCCCTGGGCTCACGGAGAGCATCCAACCTCCATCGCCGCCATCATCGCCACCATAGTGGGGCTGGGAAGCTACATTGTCAGCAGAGTTCTAATCCAGCAGCTCTACGAGGTTTTCACTCTCTTCTCTGTGCCGCTAATCTTCCTAGCCCTCATAACCATGGTTTACGGGGGACTTTTAACCCTCGCCCAAGACGACGTGAAAAGGCTTTACGCCTGCTCCACCATCAGCCAGACAGCCTACACGCTTCTCGGACTGGCCTACGCCACCCCTCTAAGCATCATGGGGGGAGTATTCTACTTCCTCAGCCACTGTATAGGCAAGTGTATCCTCTTCTCGGTGGCTGGAATCCTCCTAGCGCAAACCGAGCTTAGAGACATGAAGGCTATGGGAGGCTTAGCTGGAAGAATGCCTTTAACCTTAACCCTCTGCCTTATAGGCTCGCTCATCCTCTCGGCGGTTCCACCCTTCAGCGGCTTCCCAGCCGAACTAGTCATGTTCATAGGAATCTTCGCTGGAAGCCAGGTTGACCTTTTAAGGTTTATCATAGCTTTGGCAGCCATAGCTGCCACCATCCTGACGGTGGCCTACACCTTCTGGCCTATTAAACGGATATTTTTCGGGCCTCTGCCGGAAAGCCTTAAGCATGTTGGGGAGGCGCCTGCCAGCATGACCATGCCTCTGCTAGCCTTATCCCTTATATCCCTCCTCTTGGGAGTATATCCTAAAGCCATCATGGACTTCCTTACAGCCTGGATTTCCAGCATGGGAATTTAGAGAGGGAGGTTTCCCGTTAATGACGGGTTCTGGAGAGCCTCGAATAGAGATTATAGGCGTGAAGGGGATAGGGCTGGTTAAGGAGGGAGACGACCTAGCCAAACTCATAGTTGAAGCCCTGGAGAGGCAGGGTGAAACCCTCCGCGACGGCGACATAGTGGTTATCGCTCAGGTGGTTGTTTCCAAGGCGGAGGGCCGCGTGGTTAAACTCAGCGAGGTTAAACCCAGCCCCTACGCGAGAATGCTGGCTGAAAGGCTTGGGAAAGAGGCTGAAATGGTTGAGCTAATCTTGAGGGAAGCTGAAGAAATTTTGAGAATGCGGAATGGACATCTAATAACTAGGACGAGACACGGCTTCGTGTGTGCGAATTCGGCGGTAGACCTATCCAACGTTTCGGGTGGAGATGCCGCAGCTCTGCTTCCCCTAGATGTTGACAGGTCGGCTGAACATATCAGGCGGAGGCTTAGGAAGCTTACCGGCAGGAGGGTTGCCGTAATTATTTCCGACACTTTTGGAAGGCCCTTCAGGATGGGGCAGGTGAACGTGGCTTTAGGCGTGGCTGGAATGGAGCCTATCCATGATAGGCGGGGAGAAAAAGACCTTTACGGGCGAACTCTACAGGTGAAGGAGATAGCTGTAGCTGACGAGCTGGCTTCAGCAGCCGAGCTGGTGATGGGGGAAGCCGACGAGGGAATCCCTGTAGCCATCATTAGAGGGTATAGGTTTAAGGCTAGCAGGAAGCCGAAAGGTAAAGTTTTAATTAGGCCGAGGGATAAAGACCTCTTCCTTTAGGCTTCCCTCTCCAAGGTTAGGACAGCCTTCTTGAAGTCTGCGGAAACATCTCTGAGCGAGGAAAGCATTCCTGTAATGGTTGAGCTGATAAACTTTTGGACGAAGGGGTTCAATGGGATAGTTTTCCCGTCTACGTTGAGGGTTACCTTCCACCCTTCACTCATCCCGAATTTTCACCCCGCTTCTCCTCCATAATCCGGGTGCATTCTTCAAGTTTCTCGGCTACATAGGCTATTTGGCTTTCCGTTATGGAGACTGGCGGGAGGAAACGTAGAATACGTGTTCCAGAAGTTAAAGCGATAACTCCACGGTCGAGAAGGCCGTTTAAGAGTTCCAATATGTCGAAGCGGTATTCGACAGCCAACATTAAACCTAAACCTCTAACCTCGCGAACCACCCTATATTTGGAGGCCAGCTTCTCGAGGAAGCCTTTAAAAAGCTTCCCCAGCCTTTCAGCCCTCTCCCAAAGCCTGTTCTCCACCAGAACCTCAATGGTGGCCGAGGCTGCCGCGCAGGCTAGAGGGTTTCCTCCGAAGGTGCTGGAGTGCTCTCCTACCTTCAGGCTTCCAAGAACCTCTTCCCGGCTTAAGGTTATCCCTATGGGAACCCCGCTTCCCGCAGCCTTCGCCAAACACATGATGTCAGGTATCACGTTCCAATGTTCAAAGGCAAACATTTTCCCGGTGCGGCCGAACCCCGTCTGAATCTCATCGAATATGAGCAGGGCATCGTATTGGTCGGCTATTTCTCTGAGCTCGGCGAGGTAGCCGTCTGGAGCCACGTAGACGCCCGCTTCCCCTTGGACCGGCTCAACGAGGATGGCGGCGGTATCCCTGCTTATAACCTCTCTAACCTTCTCAGCCTTCCCGTAGGGGACAAATTTAACGCCGGGAAGCAGAGGCTCGAAGGGAACCCTATATTTAGGGTTCCAGGTAGCCGAAAGGGCGCCAAAGGTTTTCCCGTGGAAGCCCCTCATCATGGCGATGATCTCCTTTCTGCCCGTAAACTTCCTCGCAGCCTTTAAGGCCACCTCAACGGCTTCCGCCCCACTATTGGAAAAGAAAACTTTCCGCAGGCTTTTCGGAGCAACTCTTTCAAGGTTTTTGAGGAGGAGAGCTCGAGCCTCAAGGTAGAGGGAGCCGTGGCAGGCGATAAGCTTCCCGATTTGAGCCTTTAAGGCTTCCATCACTTTCTCGTTGCAGTGGCCGAGGAAACCTGCCCCATAGCCTGCCATACAGTCCACATACTGTTTCCCGTTGATGTCCCAGAGGAGGGCGTCTTTCCCCCTGGCAGCCACTATTGGACGCCTGTGGAACACGGGTGCCAGCCAGCTGTCCTCAAGCCGGATAATTTCATCTCTCTCAAGGGACAAGCAGTGTTCCCACCTTATGCTGTAAGGCCTGAATTACGGGGGATTCACCCAACCCATACGTGATTACAGCCTCTTTAACACCCATGTTTAAGGCTTCCACAGCCGCGTAAACCTTCCTCTTCATCCCATGACCTATCCTTGGAAGCTCCTCTTCAGCCTCGAAAAGAGTGAGCTTCCTTACAAGTTTCCCGTCTAGGATTAGGCCTTCCACATCGGTGCAGTAAACAAGATGGTCGGCTTTCAGGGCTCCAGCAATGTAGGCTGCCGCCCGGTCGCTGTCCACGTTGAGCAGGTTGAACTCGTCGTCGATGGCTATGGGGGCGACAACGGGCAGGTAGCCGGCTGAAAGCAGACCTTTAAGCAGTTCAACGTTAACCTCCCTGATTTTCCCCGTGTAGCCTCCATCAATGGCGATTTTCCGTCCCCGCTCATCCAAGATTACAAGCTTCTTCTTCCTTTCAGCCTTAAGCAGCATGCCGTCGGCTCCGCTCAACCCCACAGCTTTAATCCCCTTAGACTGGAAGGAGGCTACAAGGCTCTTGTTAACCTTGCCAGCCATAACCATCGTGTAAATCTCCATGGTTTCCTTATCCGTGTAGCGGCTACGCATCCCATCCGGAGAAACAATAAATTTCTGCTCCTTACCCATCCTTTTAGCAATGTCCGTCACTATGTCGGCTCCGCCGTGGATAAATACGAGGCTGGCCTTAGCCTGCTCGTGGAGAGCCTTCAAGTCTTGAAGGATGCCTTCCGGGACTCCTCCCTCCTGAACCAGTCTCCCCCCAACCTTAACCACGACAAGCCTGCCCTGGAAGGCCTCCATAGGTCAACCATCTCCAGCCCTTTCAACTTGACTAACAAAAAGGTTAACCCTCATTTTTAAGCTTGCCTACACCCAGCTTTTAGAGGACCTGTTTCCCCGTCGACTCGGTTGGAATAAGCCCTTTAACTTTCCCGGTTAAAGCCTCCTTAAACTCCTTTGAGGAGAGGAGGCTTAGGAAGGCTTTGACAGCAGGCTTCTCCAGGCTTTCCAGGTTCACCGCGAAATCGTAGTGTTCCATGGCGAGGGGGATGAAGTCTAACCCGTAGAGGCTGGCAGCCGTCTCTATACCTAACCCCACATCAGCCTTTCCTTGGGCTATGGCTGCAGCCACCGCTGAATGCGACCTAGCCTCCACCTCGTAGCCTTCAATCTTCACGGTTAACTCTTCAAGGGTTAACCCTTGACTTTCAGCCAGCCTTTTAAGGTGGAAATCCAGCAGAATCCTGGTTCCCGAACCTGGATTCCTATTGATCATTTTTATGTCTGGACGTAGGAGGTCTTCAAGGCCTTTGAAGCCTTTAGGGTTTCCAGAGGCAACCATGAAGCCCTGCCTGCGAAGGTATCCCGAGAAGAGGGCAACCCTGCCTTTCAACCCGAACTCTTCAATGAAAGGAAGATTATATTGTCCGGTTTTCTCGTCTAGGAGGTGGATTCCGGCGAGGTCGGCTTCCCCCCTCCGGAGGGCGGAAAGCCCGGCTGAAGAGCCTACCCAAACCGTTTTAACCGTGAATTCAGGATGTTTCTCCCTTAAAAGCTTGAGCAGAAGCTCCAAGCCCAAACAGTGGCTTCCAATAATGGTGAGGTCTGGAAGCATCAGCCTCCTCGAGAAAAGCCTAACCTTAACCTTTTCACCCTCCTCAAGGAAGGCTTTTTCTTCGCCTATTTCGATGAAGCCGTCTGCCGAGGCGAGGGCGGAAACCGCTCCAGGAGCCAGTTTAGCCGGGAAAACCGTTAAACCCTCCCTGCCTGAAACCAGGTGAACAGGGAGAAACTCTAGCCTCCCCTGAACCGAGAAAATCTTCTCTCCCACCCTGGCTTCCACCAGCTCTTCCTCCTCAAAGGGCGGGAGCCCTGCCAGAAACCTTAAAACAGGCTTAACCAGCCTGAGGAAAACCATGAGGGCTGAGGAGGGGTAGCCTGGAAGAGCGAAAACGGGTTTACCTTCGATTAGGGCTGCAGCTGTAGGCTTCCCAGGCTTAACGGCAACCCCGTGGAAGAGGAGGCCTCCGGAAAGCTCCTCGAGCACCCGGTAGAGCAGGTCTCCCGCCCCTGCGGAGGTCCCCCCTGAAACCAGCACTACATCAGCCTCTTTAACCCCCTCCAAAATGGCTTCTTTAAGCTTGCCATAGTCGTCAGGGAGTATGCTTCTAGGTGAAGGCTGGCAGCCAGCCTCCTCTACAGCCGCTGAAAGGCTGAACCTGTTAACATCGTAGATTTTCCCGGGTTTCAACGGGACACCGGGCTCTTCCAGCTCCTCACCTGTAGAGTAAATGACAACCTTAGGCTTAACGTAG
>QMYF01000030.1 GCA_003662515.1 Candidatus Hecatellales archaeon
ATCTGGGGGAGGCTTTAAGGGCTTTAAGGGAGGCTGGAGCCAGCATAGGAGACAGGATAAAAGTTGAGAAGCCGGGCAAAACCGTGGAAGGAATTTTGATGCCGAGAATCGAGCTGGGAGACCGGGAATGCATTGTGGTGAAGCTTTCCAACGGCTATAATGTGGGGGTTAAAGCTGACAGGGAAACCAGGGTGAAAGTGCTGGAGAAGCGTGGCCCCCCAGCCGAGTTTAAGCCTCCTCTCCCTGAGGAAAACCCTGAGCTCCCCCTCGTGGAGGTTCTGGGGACAGGAGGCACCATAGCCAGCCGGGTGGAATACAGGACGGGAGCCGTTTACCCCTCCCTCAGCACGGAGGAGCTTTACAGGGCTGTACCCGAGCTGGCTGAAATCGCCCGGATCAGGGCTAAAGTGCTCTACAGCCTGCTCAGTGAAAACATGACTCCGCAGATTTGGAGCTCCATAGCCAGGGCTGTGGCTGAAGCCTTCCGAAGGGAGGCCTCCGGCGTCGTGATAGCTCATGGAACCGACACCATGGGCTATACGGCTGCAGCCTTAAGCTTCGCCCTTCAAAATCTTCCGGCTCCCGTGGTTTTGGTGGGCTCCCAGCGTTCCTCGGATAGGCCCAGCTCGGATGCTGCCTTAAACCTTATGGGGGCTGTAAGGGCTGCCGCCTACGCTCCCTTCGCCGAGGTGACCGTAGCCATGCACGAGTGGATTTCCGACGAAACCATTGTTCTCCACCGGGGAACCAAGGTTAGAAAGCTTCACACCAGCCGGAGGGACGCCTTCAAATCGGTGAACGCTAAGCCTCTAGCCCGCATAGTCAACGGCCAAATAGTCATGTTAACAGGCGACTATCGCCCTAGGAACCCTGAAGCCGAGCTTAAGCTGGAGGCGGAATTCGAGCCTAAAGTAGCCTTAATCAAGTTTTACCCCGGCTTTAACCCTGAAGTTTTAGACTGGTATGTGGATAAAGGCTATCGGGGAATCATTCTTGAGGGGACAGGTTTAGGCCACGTTTCCGAAGCATGCTACCCGGCTATCCGCCGGGCTGTGGAGAAAGGCGTCCTAGTAGGAATGACCTCCCAATGCCTGTGGGGTAGAGTTCGCCTCACCGTGTATGAGACGGGGCGGAGGCTTCTCTCGCTGGGAGTTATCCCCCTAGGAGACATGCTTCCTGAAACAGCCCTAGTTAAGGCCATGTGGGTTTTAGCCCGCACCAAAAGCCTGGAGGAGGCTGAAGCCCTCATGCTGGAAAACCTGGCAGGGGAAATCTCCTACCGCGAGTTTCCTGAAAGCCTGGGAGGTGGACGGAGGTGAGCCAGCTCGACTACAAGGCTTTAGGGCTAAAGGTAGGCTTGGAAATCCACCGGCAGCTCGACACTAAACATAAGCTTTTCTGCTCCTGCCCCACCCAGCTCAGCAAGGATAAGGTTGACCTCTCCTTCCTTCGGAGGCTTAGACCCACCGCCAGCGAGCTCTGGGAGGTTGACCCCGCCGCCCTCTTCGAGTTTCAGAAGGGCTACTGGATTCTCTACGAGGCTGAGGAGAACACTTCCTGCCTGGTTGAAATGGATGAGGAGCCTCCGCATGAAATTAACAGTGAAGCCGTGGAGACTGCTGTTCAAATAGCCTTACTCATGAATTCTGAGCCTGTGGACGAGGTTCACGTGATGCGTAAAATCGTGATAGACGGCTCTAACACCTGCGGCTTCCAGCGGACCTGCATTATCGCTTTGGGGGGATGGGTGGAGGCTGAAGGCAAGAAGATTCCCATCCAAACCATCTGCCTCGAGGAGGATGCTGCTCGGAAGGTGCAGGTTAAAGGGAGAACCATTATTTACCGGCTGGACAGGCTTGGGATTCCACTCGTAGAGATAGCTACCGCCCCTGTGATTCACAGCCCTAAAGAGGCTGAGAAGGTTGCCCTAACCATAGGACGCATTTTGAAGGCTACAGGTAAGGTTAAACGGGGAATAGGCAGCATTAGGCAGGATTTAAACGTCTCCATTAAAGGCGGAGCTCTCATCGAGATTAAAGGCGTGCAAGAGTTAAATCTGATTTCGAAGGTGGTGGAAAACGAGGTTCTAAGGCAGGTGAGGCTTCTCCAGCTTAGAGACGAGTTGAAGGCTAGGGGACTAAGCAGGGAAGCCTTCCAAAACCTGAAGCCTCTCGAAGTCTCCCGCCTCTTCAAGGAAACCAAATCCGCCATCATTAGGAGGGCTTTATCTAAGGGCGGCGTTGTTCTGGCTTTAAAACTTCCGGGGATGGCTGGCTTCCTGAAGTGGGAGCTCTGCCCAGGCTTAAGGTTTGGAGGCGAACTAGCTGACCGAGCCAAGTTTTACGGGAGGGTTGGAGGAATCTTCCACACCGACGAGCTTCCAGCCTACGGGATTTCCCAAGGCGAGGTGGAAGCCTTAAAGGCTGAGCTGGGCTTGAAGGCTGAAGATGCAGCGGTTCTGGTAGCCGACTTAAAGGAGAACGCTGAGGACGCCTTAAAGGCGGTGCTGGAAAGGGTGCTGGAGGCCTTTGAAGGAGTTCCCGAGGAGACTAGAGCCGCTATGCCCGACGGGACAACCAGGTATATGAGGCCTAGGCCCGGAGCCGCCCGCATGTATCCTGAAACAGACATTCCCTCCATGCCTCTGCCCCCGGAGAAAATAGCCGAGCTTAAGGGGAGGCTTCCTCCGCTGCCTGACCAGCTTATATCTCAAATAATGGAGACCTACAAGGTTAACCGTAAGCTGGCTGAGCAGCTTGCCGACTCCGAATATTTACCGCTCTTCAGGCAGGCGGTGGAAGCAGGGGTTCCAGCCTCCTTTGCCGCCACAGCCCTAACGGAAACCCTGAAAAGCCTTGAAAGAAAGGGAGTTCCCGTGGAAAAGCTAGAGGACAGCCGGCTTCTCGAAATCTTCCAGCTCATAGGGAAAGGCGTCACAGCTAAAGAGAATTTCCCTGTTCTCGTTGAGGAGCTAGCCCGTTCAGGAGGCTCCGCCATGGAGGCTGTGGAGAAGCTTGGCTTAAAAATGCTTTCCGAAGCCGAGGTGGAAGCCTTCATTAGGAGGCTGGTGGAGGAGCGTAGGGAGGAGCTTAAAAGTATGGGTGGGAAGGCTTTCGGCCTGCTCATGAAGCTGGCTATGAGCGAGCTTAGAGGGAAAGCCGACCCTGCACTGGTTTCAGCCCTGGTTAAGCGCAGCCTTGAAAACCTTTAACCGTAACGGTAGGAGATGCCGAAGCCTCCTCGAGGATTATTCCATGTGATGCCTCCCATACCGGCGGTGTGGCAGGCTATCTGACAGGTGCCGCATTCAAGGCAGTCCTCATGGTTGCAGACGATTTTATCCTCCTCAAGCTTATAGACTTCAGCGGGACAGACGTAGAGGCAAACCTTGGTTTCACATTTAGAACATTTCTCCTGGTCCACTTCAATATGGCTTTGACTGTCGATTTCATACCTGTTTAAACCAAGCCTTTTATCCAAGCTAAGCTTCTCCAAGCTCATAGAGCCCTCACCACCCCCAATAGGTCTAGGAGAACCTCAGCCAGCCCAGCCCGACCTTTAAGCTCACTCCTAGCCAAGGTGAAAAGCTTCTTTCTCGGCGTAGAATCCACATAGTAGAGGGATTCGAGAAGCGAGCAGGCTAGCTCCGGGTAAACCGTGAAGAAGCGCCTGTTCTCCAGCAGGTCTGGAACCCGCTTGAAGGTTTCAAGGTCGCGTAGGATGAAGCTTTCACGCAGCAGGGTTTCGTATACGGCGAGGCTTGAAGCTGAGAAGTCACCTTTCTCTTTAGCCTTCAAAACGGCTTTAGCTGCTGCAGCCCCGGAGGCAACGGCGAGGTCCATCCCTCTAAGCGTGAAAAAGTTGTTTAAAACGAGGCAGGCGGCGCTTCCAGCCACAAGGAAGCCGTCGGTGTAGAGGCGGGGCATCTGTCTAATTCCACCTTCATGAACTATCTGAGCCGAATATTCAACTATTTCTCCGCCCTCGATGAGGCGTGAAATGAAGGGATGCATCCGGTAATCTTCAATAAGCTCATGGATTTTTATTCCCTTCTCGATGAGGGAATCAATTTTCACCACTACGCCGAGGGAGAGGCTGGACTTGTTGGTGTAGAGGAAGCCTCCTCCAGCCAGCCCCTGCGTGTAGCCTACCAGCGTGTAGGCAGCTCCCTCCCCGCTTCGAAGGTTAAACCTCTCATTTATGGTTTCCTCAGGAAGCTCAATAACCTCCTTAACGCCGATGGAAACGTCTCCAGCATGGAATTCTTCCTTCCTGAGGCCTGCCTTCCTGGTGAGGAGGGATTTCGCCCCCTCAGCGTCGATAACCACGTCAGCCTCAAGCTCGTCAGGCCCAGACTTAATACCTTTCACCCTGCCATTCTCCATTAAAAGGTCGTCCACGGTTACCCCGGTAACCACCATGGCTCCAGCTTCCTCAGCCTTCTTAGCCATCCACTGATCAAAGTTCGCCCTCAAAACGCTGAAAGCGTTATAGGGTGGCTCCCCGAAACTTGAAGTTTTAAAGGCAAGGTCTACGGCGCCTTTTTCCCCGAGGAAAACTATGTGGTGGCTGGTTATCGCCCTCTCTACGGGGGCTTCCTCCCAGAAATTGGGGAAAACCTCGTTAAGAATTCTCGAGTAAATTATGCCTCCCGTAACGTTTTTAGCTCCAGAATACTTCCCCCGTTCAACCAACAATACTTGGAGGCCTTCCTTGGCAAGCAGGTAGGCGGCGGTGCAGCCTGCCAGCCCTCCACCCACAACGATGACGTCAAACCTTTCCTCCGCCATGACAGCCAACAGCCTCCTAAACCCACATTAAAGATAAAATTTAAAAGCCTTCTCATTTTGAAATCGGAACCCTTAAAATCGTCAAGAAAACCATTTAAAAAGAGAAGGCGGGGGTCGCCAAGCCTGGCCAAAGGCGCAGGGCTTAGGACCCTGTCCCGTAGGGGTTCGTGGGTTCAAATCCCACCCCCCGCACCAAAAATTTCAGCTTGGGAAAGAATTTTTATGTTGGCAGGTTTTATGGCTTCTAGCCTTTAATAGGGAGACTTTCGAGGTTGAGGGTTGAAGTTTTGGGAGGGGTGGACCGGTATGCCTGTTCGTGACGTGTATGTTATAGGTGCAGGGATGACGCCTTTCAGCGGGAAGCTTCACGCCGGGAAGACTGGAAGAGAGTTGCTGGTGGAAGCTACTCTTGAAGCTGTTAAGTCGGTGGATAAGGGCATAGATTTAAAGAGGGATGTGGAAGCAGTCTTCGTCGGCTACTTCACCCCTGAACTTTACGAGCATCAAAGCCATATTGGTCCTTTAGCAGCTTCCTGGCTTGGTTTAACACCTAAACCTGCCTTCCGAACGGAAATCGCCTGCGCCAGCTCTTCTGCCGCCCTCTTTGCAGGGATAACCGCCATAGCCTCAGGAGTCTGCGACCTGGTCCTAGTAGGCGGGGTTGAAAAGATGACTAACCTAGACACTTTCGGAGTTACTGAGGCTTTAGCCATGGCTTCCGACGACCTTTCAGAGTCGAGGGTTGGAGCCACCTTTCCAGGCCTTTACGCTCTGCTTGCTCAAGCCTACTTCCGCAGGTATGGCGCCACCTGGGAGCAGCTTCAAAAGGTTCCCATCAAAAACCATTACAATGGCTCGCTGAATCCTAAAGCTCACTTCCAGCAGACCATCGCCCAGCTGGCTGAAAAAGTTGGAGCCAAGGAAGGGGTAAAATATCGGGATGAACTGGACTTTCTTAAGAATTCACCATTCAACAGGGTGGTTGCCTACCCGCTAAGGCTTTTCGACTGCTGCCCCATAAGCGACGGCGCCGCGGTGGCTTTCCTAGCCTCCAGCGAGGTTGCCAAGAAATTTACTGACACCCCGCTGAGGCTTCTCGGGGTTGGAATGGGCTCGGACAGTGTAGCCTTACAGGACAGGGTGGAGCTGACTTCTCTCAGAGCGACTAGAAGTGCCGCCGAAATGGCCTATAAGATGGCTGGTATTGAGCCTAAGGATGTGGATGTGGCTGAGGTTCACGACTGCTTCACCATAGCTGAATGGCTGGCTGTGGAAGATTTAGGGTTGATAGGTAAGGGTGAGGCTCCCAAAGCTTACGCTGAAGGCTTAACAAACATAGATGGGGAAATCCCGGTTAACACGGATGGAGGGCTTAAGGCTAAAGGCCATCCTGTGGGAGCCACGGGGGTAGGCATGCTCAACGAAATTTGGCATCAGCTCCGGGGAACCGCCGGTAAGAGGCAGGTGAAAAAGAAGGCTGAGGTAGGGTTAATCCATAATGTTGGTGGAAGCGGCGCCAGCGCCGCCGTCTTCATTTTCGGGAGGTGAAGCAGAGGGATGGCTGAAAACCTTATCGCCCTCTTCAAGGAGGAGCTAGCTAAAGGGAACCTGCTGGGAAGCAAATGTAAAAGCTGTGGAGCAGCCTTTATTCCGCCCAGGAAATTCTGCCCCCACTGTGGAGGCGAAGCAGAGGCCTCCACCTTCAAGGGTGAAGGAACCATTGAATCCTTCACCGTTATCCATGTGGCTCCCAAACAGTTCGCCGGATCGGCACCCTACATTCTGGCGTTGGTAAGGCTTGATGGGGGAGCCATGCTTATGGGCCGCCTCCAAGG
>QMYF01000031.1 GCA_003662515.1 Candidatus Hecatellales archaeon
AAATGTGAAGGCTGCGGTGTATGTGCGCATGTTTGCCCGGTGTCGGCGGTAAGCTTGAAAGACAGGCTTTCCGGCTTCCTCTATCTGGCTGAAACCCGCTATGGGCCTCTCACCTACGCCAGGCTTAACCCCGGTGAGTCTAATTCAGGCAAGCTGGTAAGCCTTGTAAGGTTCTGGGCGAGAAAGACGGCTGAGGAGACGGGAGCCCAACTAGTTTTGGCTGATGGTCCTCCAGGCATAGGCTGTCCCGCCATAGCCTCCATTACGGGGGTTAACCTAGCCCTCCTCGTGGCGGAGCCTACGGCTTCAGGGCTTCACGACCTTAGAAGAGCCTTAAACCTGGTTCGCCACTTTAAAGGTGTTAAACCCTTTGTCGCCGTTAACATGTGGGATATAAATCCTGAGGTTTCCGGGGAGATTTTGGCTTTCTGTGAGAGGGAAGGCTTAACGGTGGCGGGCAAAATTCCCTTTGATAGGGTTGTGGCTGAGGCCTCCGCTAACCGTAGGCCGGTGGTGGAGTTCGCCCCCGAAAGCAGAGTTTCCCGTGAAATAGGGAGGGTTTGGAGGATTCTGGAGGAGTTTTTAGGAGGGTAACCTTTAATTGCGTGCTTTCGCACAATAGCTTTGAGCGGAAATGCGTAAAATTTGTGTAACCTCTATGGGGCCGACCCTTGACAGCCCGGTAGACCCTAGATTCGGCAGATGCGCCTACCTCCTCATTATAGATGTCGATTCAGGCCAACTTCTAGAAGCCGTATCCAACCCCTCAGTTATGGCTCCCAGCGGGGCGGGAATTCAGACAGCTGAAACCGTAGCCAGCAAAGGTGTGGAAGCCGTAGTTACCGGAAATGTTGGGCCCAACGCCTCCCAGGAGTTGAGCTCGGCGGGGATAAGAGTTATCACAGGCTTTCAAGGAACCGTCAGGGAGGCTGTTGAAGCCTACCGGCAGGGGAGGCTTCCCTCAGCTGGGCTTCCTCAGCTGGGCTTCCCAGGTGGAAGAGGCTTAGGCAGAGGCATGGGTATGCGAGGTATGGGCATGATGCAGCCTTCAGCCTTCACCAAGGAGGATGAAATAGCTTTTCTCGAAGCTCAGATGGAGGCTTTGCAGAAGCGTCTCGACGAGATTAAACGTAGGCTTAGAGAGCTTCAGGGCGACTGAAAGGTCTCCCCCGGAAGGACGGAAAAAGCCTAATATTAAATGTTCCTGACAGTTAGAGTAGCCTTTAGACTTCTCCCTGTAAGGGAAATCCAAGGTGAACTCTATGTGGAAGTGGTGTAGACGTTGGGCCGGCCCTGGAAGACCTATGAAGCCTCGAACCATAAGATTTGAGCCGGTGGGCTTCCAGATGGCTCCTTTAACCCTTGAAGGCGTACCCTTCCCTGAATCTGGGCCTCCAATATTCATGGCTTACGATGAGCTGGAGGCTTTCCGCCTCGTCTTCTATGAAGGTTTAACCCAGGAGGAGGCGGCTAGGAGGATGGGGGTTTCCCGGGGAACCCTCTGGCGCTGCCTGGAAAACGCGCGGAGGAAGCTTGCTGAAGCCCTGACAGAAAAGAGAAGGCTGATAATAGCTGAAAAACCTTTTTAAGCTTCTCCAAGCTGCCTTTCAACTTCCAAAACGATTTCCTCGAAGATTTTAGCTACCGGGGAATCCGGATAGCGGTCTACGAGGGGCACACCCAGGTCTGAAGACTCGCTGACCCTCGGATCTAAGGGTATTTTCCCGAGAAGTTTAACCCCTGCCTCCTTGGCCATTCTTTCCCCCGCCCCAGATCTTAAAACCTCGTGGATGGCTCCACAGTTGGGGCAGAGGAAGCCAGCCATGTTTTCCACGATGCCGAGGATGGGAACTCCAAGCCTCTTAGCGAAGCCTAAAGCCTTCTTAACCACAAGCTCTGAAACCTCGCTGGGAATGGTTACGATGATGGCTCCGTCCACCTTAGGTATGGACTGGATGACGGTTAGAGCCTCGTCTCCCGTGCCTGGGGGAAGATCTATAAGCAGGTAGTCCAATTCTCCCCAGACTACCTCGCCGAGAAACTGGCGGATGGCTGTAGCCTTAAGAGGCCCCCTCCAAATAACAGGTGTTTCATCGCTGGGAAGCAGAAAATCCATGGAGACAACCCTTATGCCCAGCGGGCCTATGGCTGGGAAAACCCCTGCAGGACCCGTCGAAAGCTTCTCGCTGCGGATTCCAAGCATCTTGGGGATACTAGGCCCCGTAATGTCGGCGTCGAGAATCCCTATTTTCCCGTTGCCCCTCCGCTTGGCGAGCGCTATGGCAAGATTCACGGTTACAGTGCTTTTACCCACACCTCCCTTACCACTCATAACCAGAATTTTATGTTTAATCTTCCGCATAGAGGCGTCGATACGCTCCTGCTCCTTCCGGTAGGTTTCCAGCATCTTTCTTTGAGCTTCCTCCAGTTTTTCCCTCTCAGCCATCTCCATACAAGCCTCAACCTATCATAACCACTCTAAAAAGTAAGGTTTACTATGGCCTTCCAGCCTCCCGGAAGCCTATTGAAGGATTCCTTTTGATGAGGTAGCCTGCCTCAGCCCACGCAGCCATCAGGAAGGCTGTGGGGACAGGGCAGGGTGGACAAAGCCTCGCCGGCTCGTCAGCCGCCAGATAGGCAGGATTACTGCAGAAAGGCTTTGTTAAAGATAGGGCTTCCACCTCGCTTCCAAGCTTTTCAGCCCAAAGCCTCACCTTCTCACAGCTGGAAACTGTTTCAACCCGCAGTTTACCGTCCAGTTTCCCCACGGTTATCCTGGTTTTAAACTTGCAGGATCCGGCATCTACAAGAATTTCCGTCACCATGACTGTTCCATCTCCCTTCCGGGGAGAACTGAAAGGGTAGGTGGGAGAGGGCAACTTATAAATGCTCCCCTAATGTTTCCCTAGACATCCTTCCAACCCATGTTTATAAGGGGAAAGGGCGATGGAGAGAACCTTCGCCATCCTTAAGCCGGAAACGGTTTCCCGCCGGTTGATAGGGGCCGTGGTAAAAAGGCTGGAGGAGGCAGGCTTTAAAATTCTGGCCATGAAGCTTATCTGGGCGAGCAGAGAGCAGGCTGAGAAGCTTTACGAAGTTCACAGGGGGAAGCCTTTCTACCCCGAATTGATAAAGCATATTACTTCAGGGCCCATTGTCCCCATGGTTTTGGAGGCTGAGGATGCTGTCGCCCGGCTTCGCAGGCTCATAGGGGCAACGGACCCGGCTAAAGCTGAGCCTGGAACCATCCGTCGAGACTACGGAATATCCATAACCATGAATGTTATTCATGCGGCTGACAGTCCTGAAAGCTTTGAACGGGAGCATAAAATCTTCTTTAAGCCTGAGGAAATCTTAACGTATTGAAGGGCTGGGGAAACCTTTTTCCCTAAGGCTAGCTGAAAATATTGTTGGTGGGGCTGTTAGCCTATGGTTTGGCTTGCTCCAGGAGAATCCGTAAAATATCTTTACATGCCTGAAGTGAACATCCGAGCCTTAAACCCCAACAGCGAAATGAGGGTTCTAGTTTGGGCTAAAGAGGAAGGCGAAATGTTCACTAAGATGGAGCCCGTCCTCTACGTTGAAACAGAGATAGGCGTTATAGCTGTTCAAGCTCCCCAGGCAGGAATCCTCAGGAAAAAGCTGGTTAAGGAAGGTATGCCGGTTAAAGTCGGCCAAATCTTAGCCTTCTTCACCGAGCCCAGAGGAGTCTAAACCTTTTGTTTGCAAGGGCGAAAGCCAAGCCCACCAGAAAGCCTAAAACATGGCCTGTAAAGTTCACCTTGACTTTTTCCTGGCCAATCGTCGACGTGGAAATCCAAAACCAGAGGCAGCTTTCCTTCCAGTCCAAGTTTAAGAGGTTCTGGTAGAAACCTATGAGAGCGCTGCCTATCACTAGGAGGCCTAGAATGTAGAGGAGGAAGCCTTCCACGGTGTTTGCAGGATTCTCCTGCCGAGGCATTCTTAAAGCCTTAACGGTGAAGGGAAGCCAGGCGGCCAGAATTATCCCTGCAAAACCGTAAATTATGGTGGAGAACCCGAGAAGCGTTAGGCTGCTCAAGGTTACCTTTACCCCTTTCATGGTGAAGCAGGCTAAGGCGAGAATGTATCCGGCGCCTCCCACATGAACCCAGTTAACCGTGAGGACGGCCAGGTAAACCTTCTTCAGCCCCTTCAGGAATTCTCCGGGGCAAACCATGGTTGAAAGCAGGAAGTAGGTGTGGCATAAACCGTTGAAGGTGAAGTTGCTTATGAAATGGGTTTTCTTGGTGTGGATGAGGGGCGAGAGAAGGAAGACTTTCAGGAGGCTTAGGTTTCCCTGAAGGCTCTGCTCGAAACGGAAGAAAATTATTAGCAGGTAGGATGTTAGGAGGAGGCCTAGAAGAAAAATCCCGCCATTCTTGAAAGATGAATGGTTCAAGTTCAAAATATTTTTGCCTAAGAGAAAAATTTAAAGAGGGAGGTTTAAAGAAAGGCGAGAAGCAGGAAGAGTGGCGCTAGAATCACGGAAAGCATGTTGATGGCCTTTATCATGGGGTTGATGGCTGGGCCTGCAGTATCCTTGAACGGGTCTCCCACAGTGTCTCCCACTACGGCTGCCGCATGGGCAGGAGAGCCCTTACCGCCATAGTTGCCGAGCTCAATGTACTTTTTAGCGTTGTCCCAGGCTGCTCCACCTGTAGCCATAAAGATGGCCATGGCAAGCCCTGTCACGGTGGCTCCTATGAGGAGGCCTGCTAGCGCTTCCCAGCCCACCACGAACCCTATAATGATCGGCGGAATGATTACTACGAGGCCTGGGGGAGCCATGTTTTTGAGGGCTGTGCGCACGCTGATGTCCACGCAGCGGGCGTAGTCAGGTTTAGCCTTCCCCTCCATTAGCCCCTTGATTTCGCGGAACTGTCTTCTAACCTCGTTAACCATGCTGAAGGCTCCTTTAGCTACACCCCTCATGCAGAGGGAGGCGAAAAGAAGCACCAAGACACCTCCGATGAAGAGGCCTAGGATGACCTTGGGGCTCATGAGGGTGACCTTATCCACCACCGAGAGTAAGGCTTCCTGGAAGGTTACCTTGGCGAAGGCTTCAGGGTTTAGGTGGATCATCCCGCGGACCACTTCAACCAGGTAGGCGAAGAGAAGCGAGAGGGCTGCCAGCCCAGCTGATCCGATGGCGAAAGCCTTGGTAAGCGACTTGGTAGTGTTGCCTAGGGCGTCTAACGGGTCCAACCCGGCTCGAATGTCTTCTCCGAGTTCAGCCATTTCAGCTATTCCGTTGGCGTTGTCTACGATGGGGCCGAAGGCGTCCACGGAAACTATGATGCCTGCGATGGAAAGCATGGCCATAACGGCTACCGCCACCCCGTAGAAGCCGTCGATAATGTTTGCGGCTCCTCCGGCGAGGAAGAAGGCGATGGGGATGCTGGCTGCAATCACAATTACCGGAAGCGCTGGGCTTTCAAGCCCTGTTGCCAGCCCTGAGATAAGGTTTACCGCTGGACCTGCCTGGGAGGCTTCAGAAATGCTTCTAGTGGGCCTGTAAGCATAAGACGTATAGTAGTTGTTTATTACGGCTAGGAGGACGGTGACCACTACGCCCACAATGGCGGCGTAGAAGATGCCCATGGACAGTCCAAGCCCTGTGGTGAGCAGGTAGAAGCCTATAATGGAGATGATGGCTGTAACCACTATGCCTTGAAGGATGGCTGTGGAAGGCTTGCCTTTGCCTCCCGTCCGCACGGCGAAGGTTCCAATAATGGTGGCGAAGAGGGCTATGGCTCCCAGCATGAGCGGGTAGACAAGTTTAGCCTCATTGTAGATGGCTGCGCCCCCCTCAACCACCTTTAAGGCTGAAACGGTAGGTATCACCGCCAGTAGCATGGCGCCTATCATGGTTACCGCGTAGGTTTCGAAGAGGTCGGCAGCCATCCCCGCATCGTCACCCACATTGTCGCCTACGAAGTCAGCTATCACCGCCGGATTCCTAGGGTCATCCTCAGGAATTCCAGCCTCAACCTTGCCCACCAGGTCTGCTCCCACATCCGCCGACTTCGTGTAGATGCCTCCGCCAATCCTGGCAAAAAGCGCTACAATGCTTCCCCCGAAGCCGAAGCCTGCGAAGAGGATGGGGTCCCTCCAAAGCGTGTAGAAGACGGTTAAGCCTAGAAGCGCCAAACCCACCATGAGAAGCCCTGTAACAGCTCCGCCTTTGAAGGCTATTCGAAGGGCTTTCCCCACGCCCTGCTTGGCAGCCGCCGCAGTGCGGGCGTTAGCCTCCACAGCCACAGTCATTCCTATGTAGCCTGCAGCCGCCGAGGAGCAGGCTCCCACGATGAAGGAGACACCTGTCTGCCAGTTTATGGCTAACCCTAAAGCCACTCCAACGATAACCATGAAGGATAGAAGCGTCTTATACTGCCTGTTAAGGAAGGCTTTGGCTCCCACCTTGATGACGCCGTGGATTTCCCTAACCTTTTCAGGGCCCATGTCCTCCCGGCGGATGCTCCAAACCAAGTAGCCTGCAAAGCCCAGCGCTGCAGCCACCGCCAGGAAAGGCAGCCAAACAGCCACTTCCAAGCCTACATCACCCTT
>QMYF01000032.1 GCA_003662515.1 Candidatus Hecatellales archaeon
AGGATACATGTATGCCCTTGAGGCAGGTGGGCGCCTATCTCGAGCCTCAATGTGTAGCCGCGCTGGTGAAGCCTACAGGGAAAGTTAATATCTGGAGCCCCACCTAGCTTCCCTTCCCCTGCCGCAGGGAAATCGCCAAAATCTTCGGGCTGCCTGAAAGCATGGTGGAAATTATTACGCCTTTCGTGGGCGGAAGCTTCGGCACAAGGCTCAGCATGTATAACGAGCCGATAGCTGTAGCTTTGGCTATGAAGACCCCTGGGCGGCCTGTGAAAATCGAATATACGAAGGAGGAAGACTTCAGCAACCTTGAAACTAGGACTGCTAGCAGGATAACCGTTAAGATGGGCTTTAAGAAGGATGGAACTCTCATAGCCATGCAGATGAAGGTTTTAACCTGGGCTGGAGCCTACGCGGCTAGAGCCTACCTGGCCGGCCCCATCGCCCTCATGTGGGGTATGGGCCACTACCGCTGCCCTAACAGAGATGGGGAGTGCACCGTTGTATACACTAACACTACTCCAGCGGGAGCCATGAGAGGCTACGGAAACGTTGCAGCCTCCTGCGCAGTGGAGCAGGTTATGGACGAAGCAGCGGAGAAGTTGGGCATAGACCCTGTAGAGTTAAGGTTGAAGAATCTTAAGCGGCCTGGAGACGACTCCAACCTTGGACCCTGCCCCATCGAAAGCACCTATGAAGATGAATGCATAAAGATTGGGGCTGAAAGGATAGGCTGGTGGGAGAAGAGGAAGCTGAAGAAGGCTGAGGGACCTAGAAGGCGTGGTTTAGGCATGGCTGCCATGATGCACTGCAGTGGGGCTTGGCCTCTGCTAATAGAGCATTCCAACGCTATAATAAAATTCAATGAGGATGGCACTGTAAACCTGATAATTAACCCGGCCTTCCCGGGAACCCATATCTGGACTACTCTCGCCCAGATTGCTGCTGAGGAGCTTGGAATAAAGCCTGAAGATGTCCGCATAGTTACAGGGAGCACCGATGTAGCCATGTTTGACCTCGGTTCCCACGCCAGCCGAAGCACATATGTGACTGGGAACGCTGTGCTGGAGGCTGCTAGGGAGGCGAAATGGCAGCTACTTGAAAGAGCTGCAAAAATGCTTGGTGTTACTCCTGAAGAGTTGGACGTGAAGGATAGCAGAGTTTTCCTTAAGGCTGACCCGTCTAAAGGCTTAACCGTGGAGGAGGTTGCCCGCAACACCATTTGGAACCTTGAAGGTGAAGCTCAGAACATTTCAGGGAAGGCTTCCTGGTCTTCGAAGTACTGTTCGCCGCCTACGGCAGCCTACTTTGTTGAGGTTGAAGTGGACACGGAGACGGGCGAGGTTAAAGTTTTGAAGGTGGTGGTGGTTGTCGACTGTGGGAGAGTTATCAATCCTAACGCTGTGGAAGGCCAGATTCACGGCGGGATAGCGCAGGGGATAGGCTACGCCCTCTGCGAAGACTTCGTGATAAACCAGAAGACTGGAGCCGTGGAAAGCAACAACTACAACCTTTACAGGATACCTACCACCGTCGACATGCCCAAAGACATTGAGGTGATCTTCATTAACAAGCCTGACCCGAAGGGACCCTTCGGAGCGAAGGGTGTAGGGGAGCCAGCCCTCGTAGGCATACCGGCAGCCATAGCCAACGCCATCTATGATGCTGTGGGAATCCGCATAAAAGATTTCCCAATAACTCCGGAGAAGATTTTAAAGGCCTTAAAGGAGAAGCAATCCGCTTAAAAGGCTTCCCCTCTTTTAATTTTTCTTCAACCTAAAAAGGGAGAAGAAAAAGGAATTTTAGAAGGTGTGATGGTTTTCTGGGTCAATTTCTTTGATGGCATGGTAGGGGCAGCGGAAACCGCATTCCCAGCAGTCTTCACACAGCATGGCATTCACGGCAGGCTTTTTGTCTTCCCTCTGGGTTAAAGCCCCTGTGGGACAGTAGAAGATGCAGACAGGCTTATTATAGATGCCGCAGGGCCTACATTTATCGTAGTCTATCACGATAACCATACCGTCTTATCCCTCCTCGATCCAAAGTCTTCTTAAACAGACAGGGTCTCCTCTCGGGATAGCCTTAAGAGTTTCCAGTCTAACCTTGGTTCCGAAATGCTTGTTCACGTCGTCAACCACTGTTTGGAACCATTGGTCGCAGCCCTGCACGTCCTCCTCCATGTCCGCCTTATATCTCCGAGCGAACTCGGGCCATGGACACTCATTCCACTGGACGAAAACCTCGTTGGGCTTGTCGCTCTTGATGACTACAGCGTCTTCACCCATAGCCCTTGAGCTCATAACGATGAGGTTGGCTAGGTCTTCGAGGAAGGTGGGACTGTTTTTGCGAAGAGCCATAAAGTAAGATTGGGCAGTATCGTGGCCTACGATTTCCCAGGCTCTCTTCACTAGGTCGAGCGGATTAGTTCCAGGTTTAGCAAACTCTAGGGCTGCCTGCCTCCACTCATACCAGGTTGCCCTGACAATTCCGCAGAGCAGGTCATATCTTGCTAGGAGCCTTCTTAATTCCTCTTCAGGGTCGAAGCTCATACTTTTTCACCCCCTCTAAATTCTAAGTCCAACACGGTATCCGTCATGGATGGCGTTGTGAAGCCTTCTAGGCTGCAGGGCGTCTCCAATCACGTGGACTTCGCTGCACAGCTTCTTGGCGGCTTCCACCAGCTCGTTTCTAGGCTCCCTCAGGGATACCACCACGGTGTCGCAGGGCACAGGTATTCTGACACCGTAGGCAGCCTTGATTATCACCCTTTTCTCCTCGATGGACTCAATGTCGGCGAACCTGTACACGCGGCCTCCAGCCTGACTAATCTTGAGCATGTACCGCCAGATGTATGACGGGTTGACGTCAACTCCAGGCTTCCTGTCCTTGGTGATGATGGTGACCTTCTTGCCTTTGGTGGCCAGGTATAGGGCTGCGATGATGCCGTCTCCACGTCCCCCCCAAACCACTACACGCTCACCTGACTCCCCCCTGCCCTCTAAGACGTCGGGCCCTAGCACGACGTGAGGCAGGTTGGAGCCGGGAACCTTGGGCACCACGAACTTCACTCCGGTGGCAACCACCACGGTGTCGGGTTTCTCCTTCTCGATGATTTCAGGAGTCACCGTGGTGTTCATGTGGAAGATTACCCCAGCCTTCTCACATTGCCTCTTAAGCCACTCGATAATTCCGTAAAGCTCGTCTTCACCGTAGGGCCCCTTAGACGCGTAAACCACCTGGCCGCCCAAGATGTTCCTCTCCTCGTAGAGGTGAACCTCATGGCCCTTCTGGGCGGCTACCAGAGCGCACTGGAGACCTGCAGGCCCACCGCCAATCACCATAACCTTCTTCTTTTTCTCGGCTGGCTTGATCTTCCAGCGGTCCTCCCATTCATGGCCTACCAGCGGGTTCACAGCACAGGTGATGGGTGCGTCTCTGAACAGCCTGGCGAGGCAGAGGTTGCAGGCGATACAATACCTGATGTCTTCAAGCTTGCCTTCTAGGGTTTTCTTGGGCAGGTAGGGGTCGGCTATGAGAGGCCTGCAGAGCTCCCAGATGTCGATTATCCCGTCGGCAATAGCCTTGTTAGCCATTTCAGGCTTGAAGAGCCTGTAAGCCATAGAAAGCGGAACCTTCACGTGCTGCCTAGCCCTCTTAGCATTGTAGAGCCAGTGCCCCTGCGGAATGTCCCTGGTAATTACTGAGTGGAGGGATTCCTGCCAGCCTTGGGTTACGCTTATACAGTCTACACCAGCCTTCTCAGCCATCTTGTAGGTTACCATGCTTTCCTCCGGTGTGTTCCCACCCATCTCGTCTAGGAGCTCCTCGGCGCAAAGCCTGATGAAGATGGGTACATCCTTGCCTACAGCGTCTCTAACCTCCTCGATAACTTCCACCATGAACCTGCAACGGTTCTCGATGTCTCCACCATACTCGTCGGTTCTCCTGTTGGTGTAGCTTGAGAGGAAGTTTGATATCAGGTAGCCTACGATGCCTGAAATCTCCACGATGTCGTAGCCTGCCTCGATTCCTCTCCTAGCAGCCTCGCCATGCTGCTTAATGCAGGTTTTAATCTCCTCCTTGGTCATCTCCTTGACAGGTTTAAGCACCCTAAGCCTCTGGGGTACAGCTGAAGGCCCAACACAGTAAGGTAGCTTCACACCTCCAACCCTGCCGCAGTGCATCAGCTGAATGTTGGCTATGGCTCCCTCCTCGTGGATAGCGTCAGCCAGCTTCTTCAGCCCTGGGATAAACTTGTCATCCCAGGCGGCAGCCTGGCCCACATAGCCCTGGCCTTCACCTTTCGGGTCCATGTAGACTCCCTGGATAGTGCAGATTCCACCTACGAGGCCGCGGGCTCTCTCGCGGATGTAGGCTACATCCTTCTCGGTGACGAAGCCATCCTTGTTGAAGTTGTCCTCGGTGGCGGCATACTTGATCCTGTTGGGGATTTTGACCTTCCTAATGGTTATCGGCTTAAAGAGCTCTGGGAACATCTTGCTGCCCGGCATCTGCTCATAGTATTCCTTCCATTTGGAGACTAGATCGTCGTAATTCACGGTTGACGTAAAATCACCCCCGCACTAAACTTGGAATTCTTTCCGGTTTTTTAACCACTTTTTGGGTATTTAAAAGCTTTCATTGGGTTTAAGGTATAATCGTTTTCGGCTGTAAACCTTGACTTTTTCCTTGGCTTCATTAACGTAATTACTTTACTTTTTTAAAGCAGAAGAGAACTCTGTCTCCGTGGGCATCTGGAGGTATCTCTATCACCTTAACTTCAACCTCGTCGCCTACCTTGACTTCTTCAGGGCTTGCATCAGCGATAGGCCCGATAACCCTTACACCGTTGGGGAAGTCGACGATAGCCTGGATCAGCGGTGGCTTGAAGCCCAGGGGGACAGCACCCACCTGAACAGTGAAAGCGTAGATTTTACCTCTTGGAGGCATGTCTATCCATTCTAGCTCGTCGGAGGTACATTCGGGACAAATGACTTCTGGAGGCCAGAGGATGTGGCCGCACTTCTTACATTTCAGGGTGGTGAAGCGCCCCTTCTTCAGGTTCTCGTAGAATTCCCAGATTCTGGTTTCCTCTTTATGCTCTTGAGGGTAAAGGTCTAGGACGAAGTAGTATGGTCTTTTTTCAGCTTTCTCTTCTCCCATCAGTCAAACCCCCTCTTATAGATTATTATGTGGTGTTCACCCAGCCCGCTGAGGTTGTGGTTTAACCCTATCTTGGCATCTTTAACCTGCCTTTCCCCAGCTTCCCCTCTAAGCTGCAGGAAGATCTCGTAGGCTTGAGCTATCCCTGTGGCTGCGAAGGGGTGGCCGCAGGCGATTAAGCCTCCCCTCGGGTTCACCACAACCTTTCCACCATAGTCGGAAAGCCCTTCCTCAATAAATTTTCCACCCTGCCCTTTCTCGCACCAGCCTAGCTCCTCGTATTCGATGATTTCTGAAATGGTGAAGCAGTCGTGGATTTCAGCTACATCCACATCTTCAGGCTTTATTCCAGCCATCTCGTAGGCCTGGCGGGCTGCCAGCCTTAGGGCAGGCCACTCCCACCACTCGTAGGTGGCCTTCTGCCAGCTTCCATGGAGGCACACCTGGCTGGTGCCTATAAGGTAGACAGGCTTATCGGTGAGCTCCTTAGCTTTCTCCTCCGAGGCGAGGATGCAGGCAGCCGCCCCATCCGTGTTGGTGCTGCAGTCGAAAAGCTTCAGCGGGTAGGCTATCATCCTAGATTTAAGGGCTGTTTCCAAGGTTACAGGCCCATGCTTCTTATACCGCTCGTAGTGGTGCGCGTAGGGGGTTTTCATGGCATGCCTATGGTTTTTCACGGAAACCATGGCCATCTGCTCCTCGGTGGTTCCAAACTTGCGCATGTGGGCTTGGGCGGCCATGGCGAAGGCTGCTGGAGGCGTTAGGCCGAAACAGCCCTCCCAGTCGTGGTCCATGGCTGAAGCAGCGTTAAGGAAGATTTCCTCGTGGACAGGTATCATGAGCTTCTCGACGCCGAGGCACATAACCATGTCAACGTAGCCGCTGGCTATGGCCCACCAGGCGGTGCGGATGGCTGTGGTTCCGCTTCCACACTGGTTTTCCACTCGCATGTAAAGCTTCTTGGGCTGTAAGCCTATGATTTGCGCGATGAAAGGGGCGGGATGCACTTGGACGCCTGTCCGCTCCGCGTAGGTTGTGGCTAGGATGAAGCCATCTATCTCCTTGTGATCGATGTTCGGATTGCTGTCGAAGCATGCTTTCGCGGCTTCGGCGGCTAGCTGACGGAAGTTGGCGGCTCTTCTACCCCACTTGTTCACTCCTCCGGCGACCATAACAACCTTTCTCAAAGCTTCCCTTCCTCCTCAAAAAGGAAAGAGTGTTTAGCATATAGGCTAAGTTGACGGTGGGAATA
>QMYF01000033.1 GCA_003662515.1 Candidatus Hecatellales archaeon
AAGAGAATATCTGAGAAAATTTACGGGGATGGTGAAGGAAACCCTCGGCTCCAAACTTTCAGCTGGCTGCAACGTCTTCAGAAAGGGATGGGTTCTGGCCGAGTTTTGCAGGCCGAATATTCCAGACAAGCTGGCGGAGCTCATAATAGCTAGGTCCACCAGACAAAACCTACAAGGATTTTTGAAGGCTTGAAGGGTGGTGCGGCCGGCGGGATTTGAACCCGCGATCTGGGGCTTGGGGGGCCCCCATCCTACCAGTCTAGACCACGGCCGCAGCCATCCTAAACTTTCCCTTCAACTGTCTTTAACCTTTTTGATGGGTTTTTCCCAAGGGTTGGTCTAAGCCAATATTACAGGAAAATCTATATTTTAACCTTGGAGGCTTGGGGAAGCATACGGTTTTTTGCCGAAGGATGGAAAGGTTTTCCGGTTTTAAAGGTCGATGAAAAAATTTTCGGCGGTTTTAAAGCGGCTAAACCTTTATTTTACTTCTACGTGTAGTATTCTCTGGCCTGACTGTGGAAGAAACTTAAATTAGGGTTTTAAGGTGGTAAAGGATGGCTGCTGGAGAGGAGGCTGAACCCTCCAAGGAGCTTCCGGAACCTAAACCTAAGGTCTGCGTGATTTTCCCTGCCAGAAACGAGGAGAAAACTATTGGAGGCTGCATTAAGGCTGCAAAACAGAGCAAGTATTCGCCCTACATCATAGTGGTGGACGGGCATTCCACCGACCGGACGGTTGAAGAGGCCAAGAAGGCTGGAGCCGACGAGGTGGTATGCCCGGAGAGGAGGCTTCACCCCGGCAAGGGGCTTGCCATGAAAAAGGGTATCGAGGTGGCTTTAAGTCGAGGAATGGAGATAATCTGCTTCCTCGACTCAGACATCGAGAATCTTAGCCATGAATGGGTGGATAGGCTGGTGGACACCATAGTTTTTGAGGGGTACGATATGGCGAGGGGAGCCTATTTCAGGGAGCCTAAAGATGCTCCCGTAACCAAGCTGGTGGCGAAAAGGCTTCTCGCCATCTTCTTCCCGGAGGTCGCCCACCTAGACCAGCCTCTCACCGGGGAGGTGGCAGCCAAGGCTATCGTCTGGAAAACCGTGATGGAAACAGAGCTTCCCGACGGCTGGGGGATAGACGTAGCCATCCTCATTGAGACAGAGATGCATGGGTTCAGCATAAAGGAGGTTTGGCTCGGCTTCAAGCATCACCGCTCCTATCGGGCCTATAAGGAGGATGTGGGCAAGCTTTGGAGGATGAGCGAGCAGGTTGCAGCCACCATCATCCAGAAAGCCAAAAAGTATGGGAGAATCGATAACATAGACCTAGTTTCCACTTAAACCTTCAACCTTCCCCTTAATTTTCAAGCCTTCAAGCTGGCTATTTTGGAGGCTATTTCCTCCTCGATTAGCCTATGGGCTTTAAAATGCTCGTTGGGGTCTCTGCTTAAAGTATACCACCAGTAAACCGTGAAGAGGTTTAAGGTTATAAGGGAGAGAAAAGCGTAAACCACCGTGTTTCTCGAGGGGAACTTTCCAAGCTCCGAGCCTGCCAGGCTTACAATCTCCAAGCCTTTACTTTTTAAGGCCTCGTTAACTCTAGAGAGGATTTCCCTTTCATGGCGATCATGACGGACGAAATCCCTGTTCAGGAAATGATAAATATAGAGAAGGTGACTATGAGGCCTACGATGGGAAAAAGCGACGAAAGGATGTAAACGGTCAGCCATAGGGCTGGACTTCGGTTTTCACCCTGCTCCAGCCTCATCCTTGAAACCCAGTCTTTAACGCTTGAAGCATGGAAGCTGAAGCCTTCAGCCTCCAAAATCTCAGCCAAAACCGAGTAAAACTCTAAGGTTCTCTCGAAATGCTTGTTTCTCCTAGAAATCCAGAGGTAGACAAGGTAGAGGCCTAAAATTATTCCGGCTAGGAGGAAGCTTAACGCGGCGAGGAGAGGTAGAACGCTCCAGGAAGCTTGCTGGTCTGCTACGGTTACTACTCCATGCATGGGCGGAGGCGTGTAGGCTTCCAAGGCTGGAAGACTTACCAGAAATGCAAGGTAGCCGAGGAAGAAAAGGATGGGTGGAGCAAAAGTTAGGAGAAGGCTTACCTTCCTGTCCGTCTCCTCAGCTTTAAGCCTTAACCTTTCCAGAGATTCCACGCTCATCTTAACCGTCCCTCGAAGGGAAGCCCCTGTTTCGCCCTGCTTTCACCGGCCTTCACGTTTAGCCGGGGGGATATAGTAGAGGTCTCCCTTCTCTGAGGCTACAAGAACACCTCCACACTTCCTGCATCGAAAATATTTGTTAGCCGCTACCTCGCCTTTCTGTTCCCCCAGAAATTCTAAGTCGTCGTGAGGACACTCCTCAGCCAAAACCTTTACTCCCCAAATTTAGGATAACATGCTTTAACACTTTACCCTTTCCTTTCCAACCTAACCTTTAAGGTTGGAAGCCTATTAATGGCTGCCGCCAACTCAAATTTCCTAAAGGCAGCGTAGCCCCCAGAAATTTTAGGGCTTAAAACGTCTAACCCTTTCTCTTCTATATCTCTTAAAACCTGCTCAACGATCTCCCTTAAACTACGCTTCCCATCGGCATATTTCCCAGCGTAAACTAACGCGTCCACTATGGCTCTTGTCTGCCCTATGTCTACTAGCTGCTCTAGAGCCCAAAGGTTCAACACGTGGTCTCCAAGCCTTGCCAAGTGAACCCCTTTGACTGAAGCCTTAAGCTTTCTGCCAGGCCTTCTAAACCGGAAGCTTTGAGGCAGCGGAATGCGGCTGACAACCTCACCAAAGGATTCTCCCCCCTCCTGCCTGCGCTCGGAAGGATACTTTTCAGCAACCTTTCGAGCTTCCCTCGTCAAATCATATGGGACATATTCTACCATGCAGATTACACAGTCAGCCACATCGAAGTATTCGCCCGAGCTTCCCACCACAATAACCGTTGAAACATCTTTTTCTAGGTAGAGCTGGCGAACCTTATCGATAAACGTGGTTATGGGTTCTCTGTCCTTGGGAACCAGCTCCTGCATCCGCCTATCCCTGAACATGAGGTTTGTGGCGGAAGTGTCCTCGTCGATGAGGAGAACCTTGGCTCCCATCTCCAACGCCTCGATAATGTTGGCTGCCTGAGAGGTGCTTCCACTCGCGTTCTCCGTGGAGAAGGCCTCAGTAGTCTGGCCTCGGGGAAGGTTTGAGATGAAAGGTGTAAGGTTTACCTGTTCTATTCTCCGTCCATCTTCAGCTCTAACCTTAACCGCGGAGGGGTTTGTTACCACAAGCTCTCTACCGTCGCCGGGAATATGATTGTAGACTCCCAGCTCCAAAGCCTTGAGCAAGGTGGACTTGCCATGGTAGCCTCCCCCCACAATCAAGGTTACACCTTTAGGTATACCCATCCCCGTCACCAAGCCCCTATTCGGCAGTTCAACCTTCACCCTTAAGGATTCAGGCGACCTGAAAGGCACGGCAAGCCTTCTATCCATCGGCCTGGGGTCTACTCCGCTGGCCCTAGGCAAAATCGAGCCGTCGGCTACAAAGGCTATTAAACCCATTTCTTCGAGGCGGCTTCGCAGGTAGTCAGCATCCTCAGCAACCTCCACATGCTCGTAAAGCTTCTCCCCATCTAGGTTTTGGAAGATAAGCGACTGCTCAACTATGCGTGGGATTTCCTTGGAGAACATGGTTTCCGCAGTTTTGCCGTCTATCCTTCTCCCATGGGCTGGAAGCCCAGCTGTGAATCTTGCCTCCACGAAGCTCTCGTTAACTATTACAGAGTTCCTTTCAAGAATTTCCTGGCCTGGCTTCTCTATGGTTATGAGGCCGCTGTTCCCTGTCCCTCGCTTACCTCCACAAAACTTTTTGCAGGCGTCGTGGAAGCAGCGGGTTAGAAAGTCGCGGAGGGCTATCTCCCTACTCTTGTTATGGTAGGTGTCTTTGGGGAAGCCTGCAACCTTTTGGGGAACCCTAACCCTCAGCCGGCTGGGAGGAGCGAAAGGGTCACTTTGAACATGGTCCACGTATAGGAGGTATTTCGGCCAGGCATAGCAGCCTTTAAGGCTGCGGTAAAACTTGTAGCCCTTACCGTCTATCCTTTTAAGGGTTCGTTTAAGCTCCTCCCTGCTTTTAGGCTTCCCTTCAACCATGAGGGGAAATTCTCCTTTAAGGCTTGTAAGGCTTCCCCTATTGAGGCTGCCGCTGAAGGAAAGCTGGAAATAGTTTTCTGAAGAAGTTTAAGGTGGTAGCCTTGCCCGAGCGAAGGCTTGTCTACCTGATGGCGCCTATGCTGGGATATTTAGCCTACGCCATGTATCGGGTTTCCTTCGGCGTGATTCTTCCAGGCGTAGAGGAAGCCTACCAGATTTCCGATGTGGAAGCCGGGCTGGCCGTATCCTTAGGCTCCCTCACCATAACCGTTTTCATCCTTTACGGGGGCCATCTAGCCGACAGGCTGGGGGTTTCCACAAGTCTCCTCCTAGGCGTCTCCATCCTGTCTGGAAGCCTGCTAGGTTTCGGGTTTGCAGGAGGCTTCCCGCTTTTCCTTCTGCTGCTTTCCACGGCTGGTGTGGGGGGAGGAATCGTTGTCCCCGCGGTTTACACGTGGATTGGTGAGGCTTCGCCTGGGAGGAGAGGGTTAGGCTTAGGTGTAACCAACGCCTTCTTCGGTTTTGGAGGGTTTTTAGGCTCATGGCTGGCAGGCTTCCTCCTCAAGGAGGGCTACCCCTGGTTTCTTCCCCTCCAAATCTTCGGCCTCACAGGATTCCTTTCCCTGGGAATCGTCTTCAAGAAGCTTGGGAAACCCTCCCTGGCCAGAAAATACCGGGAAAAACCGGATTCAACCTTGGGCTACTTGAAGATGCTTAAAAGAAGGCCCCTCCTCATACTTTTCTTCTCCATGCTGCTTTCAAACCTCGCTTATTTCAGCTTTATAACCTGGATTCCAAGCTTCCTGCTTAGGGTTCAAGGCTTCAGCCTGGCGGAGTCAGGCCTGGCTTTAGCCTTCTTCTCCGCGGTGGGAAGCCTGGGAGCCATCTTTTTCGGCTGGGTTCACGATAAAAGCAGAAGCAGGCTTATGCCTGCCATGCTCGGTTTAACGTCAACCATGGTTTTAACGTTGATTGTCTGGTGCCGTTATTCTCCCCTAGCAGGATTCCTCCTCTTCCCAGCCTTCGGCTTCCTCCTCTTCCCCTACTGGAACCTTCAAATAACCTTGGCTCAAGAGGCCGTAGACAAGTATTCGCGGGGGAAAGCCACAGGTCTCGTTCAAAGCTCAGGTCTTCTCGCCTCTATCCTAGCCCCAACCATCACAGCCGCCCTCATAGAGCAAACCACCATGCCCCTAGCCCTCACAGCCTCCAGCCTAATCCCCCTCCTAGCCTACAGCCTCCTCATCGCAACATGGAAAGCCGAAAAACCCGCGGTAAAAATGTAAAGTGTTTCGAGAAATAAGGGTTGGTAGCGGGGCGTGGATTTGAACCACGGCTCTCGGGGTTATGAGCCCCGCGGGTTAACCTGGCTACCCCACCCCGCTATTTCCGGTTTAAAACAGCCTTATTTCAGCCTTTTCAGGCTTCACCTAGCTTAATTCTCCCCCTGCTTTATAAGCTTTAAAGCCTCAATCCACCTTTATTCCATGCTTCTCCAGAGTCCTCTTAATTTTCTCGATTTCCTCCCGCAACTCTTGAAGTTGCTGGTAGAGGGCTTGAAGGCTGAAGGGTTGAGGTTGAAGAGGCTTTAAGGGCAGGTCTCCTGGGGGTTGAGGAAGCTTTCTGCTGGGGAAGCCTTCCGGCCTGAAAACCTCACCCATGTTCCGCTCCCTAGGCTAGTAGGCTTCTCCAAGCCTTTAAGGAGTTTCGCCCCGGTAAAGCCTTGGGGGAATCTGGTCCCTAGCGGCCAGGTCGCCTAGGGTTTCAGCCCTCTGAACAATTTCCACTCCATGCTCGCTTAGGAGGAGGCTGGGAGGCCTAGGCTGAGCATTATGGAAGGAATATACGGATTTGCAGTAGGCGCCCACGCTGAAAACCACGATGACATCGTCAGGCTCAATTTTTGGAACCCTACGGTTCACGGCGATAACGTCTCCGGTGAAGCAGAGAGGACCCGCAAAGGTGACCGTTTCTTCTGGAGGCTTATCCGCCTTGTTGGCCGGCCAGAGCTCGAAGTATTGGCCGGTGTAAAGGACGGGGAGCAGATGGTTGGTGGAGGCGTCTAGGAAGGCTATCTTCCCCTGCGGAGTCTCCTTAACGTTTCCAACCCTAGCCAGAAGAATTTCAGCATCCCCCACCAGGCTTCTTCCAGGCTCTAGGATGAGGGTGGGAAGCCTTAAGCCTGCCCCTTCCAGTTTTCCAACGATGGCTTGAGAAACCTTTCCGGCTAGCTCTTCCAGGTTTAGCGGGCAGCTGAAC
>QMYF01000034.1 GCA_003662515.1 Candidatus Hecatellales archaeon
ACTTATGGCTCCCCCCAATACAGGTTTCCTTCTAGGGGAAGCCTTTACCCCCGCATGGTTAAATGGGCTGTGGAGAAGGTTAAAGAGGGGAAGATCCCCGTTTTCCATGTTTATCCTGTGGGGAAGGCTCAGGAAATCGTCAGAATGTTGAACGAGTATACTGACCTTCAGGTTTACGTTCACCCCAAGATTGCGAAGGTTAACAGCGCCCATGAAAGTTTAGGCTTCAAGCTGGATGCCGAACCTTTGAAAGGTAAACCTAAGCCTGGAAGCTGCGTGCTGGTTCAGCCTAGAAGCCTTCTCGGCTACCTCAACCTTGAGAAGGTTTCCCCCGCGGTGGCTACAGGCTGGGCTGTCCGCTATCGGTGGATGGGTGTGGAGGCTTTCCCCCTAAGCAATCACGCCGACTTCCCCCAGCTTCTAAGCTACGTTAAACAGGTTAAGCCGAGGAAGGTTTACACCTGCTACGGCTTCTCCGACATGCTTGCTTCAGCACTGAAAACCAAGTTAGGTTTGAAGGCTGAGCCTCTTCCCGCCGGAAACCCTCCACAACTAATAAAGCTTTAAGGTTTAACTGTTCGAGGTTTGATGGAGGATGAGTGGAGAGGTAGGTGAAGGAGGAATATACCGTTCAAGGCTTGGAAAACCCATGGAAAGGGAAGCCGCCCAATATTTATCCTCCCTCCTAGAGGATGTGGAGATCTTCGAGGAAGACATCGACGGGACGGAAGCCCACGTAATCATGCTTCAGGAGCAGGGAATCATAACCCGCAGCGATGCTGGCAAAATTTTGAGGACGCTTGAGGAGTTGCGTGAAGAGTGGAGGCAGGGCAAAATTAAACTTGACCCTGAAAAGTTTGAGGATGTCCACGAGCTTATTGAGGCTTACGTGGTTGGGCGGCTGGGCCTCCAGATAGGGGGGAAAATGCATACAGGCCGGTCGCGGAACGATCAGGTGGCCTTAGACATCCGGCTTAGGCTTAGAAGGCGGATTTTAAACCTTTGGGGTGAGGTTTTAAGGCTGGCTGAAGCTTTAAGGCTGAAGGCTTCTGAGGAGAAGAAAACCCTCATGGTTCTTTACACGCATACTCAGCATGCCCAGATAGGCTTCCTCTCCCACTATTTAATCTCCTACGCGGAGCATCTGTTGAGGGATGCTGAACGTCTGGAAGCTTGCTACCGTCATGTGAATCTTTCGCCTCTAGGGGCTTCAGCCATTGGCGGTTCAACTCTTCCCTTAGATAGGCTGAAGGTTGCAGAATTGCTGGGCTTTGAAGGGCTGGTTGAAAACTCTATTGACGCTGTGAGCAGCCGGGACTTCCTTTTAGAGGCTGCCTGCCAAGCAGCCATCCTCATGGTCCACCTGAGCAGGATGGCTGAAGACCTTGTTTTATGGTCTTCTAGCGAGTTTGGCTACGTGGAGCTTCCCGACGAGTTTGCCTCCCCCTCCAGCATCATGCCCCAAAAGAAGAATCCCTGTGTTCTGGAGTTGGTTAGAAGTAGGGCTGGAAGAGTTTGCGGCCTGCTGGCAGGGCTCCTAGCCTCAATCAAATCGGTTCCCACAGGATACAGCAGGGACCTTCAAGACGTTAAGCCTCCCCTCTGGGAAATCTTCAACCTCACGGAGTCCACGGTTAAAATTTTCAGCAGCCTTGTAGAAGGCTTGAAGTTTAACAGGGAAAGACTCGGCGAGAACGCTTTGAAAAGCTATGCTTCAGCCCTAGATTTGGCTGAGGCTCTTATAAAGGAGGCGGGCCTATCGCTGAGGGAGGCTCACCGCGTAGTCGGGGAAATGGTTAGACTATGCTTGGCGAAAGGTTTAACCCTTCAGGAAGCCGGCCTCCCACTGCTTGAAAAAGCTTCAGAGAAAACCTTGGGAAGAAAGGTTTCCCTCTCCCTGAAAACTTTTAGGGAGGCTGTAAACCCGGCTTCTTCACCTATGCGCAGGGCTACATTGGGCTCTCCTTCCCCAAGGGAAACCTTAAGAATGCTCAAACGTTTGAGGGATGAAATTAGAAGTTCGGAAAGGATGCTTAGACTTAAGCTTAGAAATCTGGAGAAGGCTGAAAGGAAACTTAGGAATAAGGTTTACAAACTTATATCTTGAAGGCTTCCTCTGGAAAACTAATCATTTAAATACTTTTTAAAAGCTTCAAAAAGATAAGCTGGAGGCCGAAATCATGGCTTCAGCTGACAGAGGTAAGGTGGTTCTCGCCTATTCAGGAGGCTTAGACTCCACCCTGCTCATCATACTTCTGAGAGAACACTACGGCTTCAAGGAGGTTATTCCGGTGCTGCTCGACGTAGGCCAGGGTGAAGAGGAAATTAGGCTGGCTATGGAAAGGGCGGAGAAACTGGGCGTAGAAGTCCGCTTTATCGACGCCAAAAAGGAGTTTGTGGAAAACTATATTCACCGGTGTATTAAGGCGAACGGAAGCTATGAAGGCTATCCTGTCGGAACCTCTATGAGCAGGGTTCTCATAGCCTTGAAGGTGGCTGAGGTGGCTAGGGAGGTTGGAGCTACAGCAGTAGCTCACGGCTGTACAGGTAAAGGCAACGACCAGTTCAGGATGGAGGCAGCCTTCAAGTATGCTGCCCCAGACCTTGAAGTTGTTGCTCCCGTGAGGGAGCTTAACCTCACCCGAACCCAAGAAGAGGAAATGCTGAAAAGCAAGGGGATTGAGCCTAAGAGGGCTAGAGGCAAAATCGGCGGAGACGTGAACATGTGGTCGCACTCCATTGGAAGCGGCCAGTTCGAAGATTTGGTTACCCCATGCCCTGAGGAAGAATACTATTGGGTTAAGCCTTTAAGGGAGGTTCCAGACAAACCCCGCGAGGTAACCATTACCTTCAAAGAGGGAATTCCGGTAGATGTAGATGGGATAACAGACCCCGTCGAAATGATTTTCTATCTTAACAGGGTTGGAGGCGAATACGGCGTAGGGAAAATAGACATTCTCGAAGATGGAATCATAGGTTTCAAGTCCAGAGAAATCTATGAGGCTCCAGCAGCCACCATTCTCCTTCAAACCCACGCCGACCTAGAACATTTAACTTTAACCAAGGAGCAGCTGCGGCTTAAACGGGAAATCGACAGGCTTTGGGCAGACATGGTTTACCATGGCCTATGGCTCCATCCGCTGCGTAAAGACTTGGATGCCTTTATTGATTCCACCCAGAAATGGGTGAGCGGAAAGATAACTGTGCGCCTCCAGAAGGGAAACTTCGAAATCGTGCGCAGAGAATCAGAGTTCTCCCTCTTCGCGCCGGAGATTAGGGGCTTAAGAGCTAAAGGCTTCGACCAGAGAGACGCTACGGGAGCCGTGAGAATCTTCACTTTACCCTTCCAACTATACAGTAAAAAGGGTAGGTAAAAGGCGTCTTTCCCTCTTTTTCTACATTTCCTCCACATACTTGTTTATCATGTCTGCCATCATGTGGTTTCTGAGGGTGACCTTAACGTTTTGAACGCCTTCCATGGATTTGATTTTCTGTTTAATGTCGCGGGCTATGGTTAAGGCGAATACGGGGGGACAGAAGGGAGCCGTCAAATGGAAAACCACTTCAATGTTTCCGTTTTCGATTTTCACCTCGTCGATGAGCCCCATCTCAACGATGGAAATCCCTATTTCAGGGTCTATAACCTCTGACAGCTTCTCCATGATTTGCTCCTTTGAAACCATGTTAAATTCTCCCCTTAAAGTTTAAGCTTACCATTGTGGTAGAGCCTCCATTAAATAAAAGCCTTATCTTTAAAGAAGCCTCAAAAAGGGCATTGTAGGAGCCCCGGGGGCAATGGTGTTTTTTCAGACAGAGCTTGAAGCCTCCCTTAGAAGCCTACTAGAAAAGGTTTACGGCGGAGCCTTGCCGAGGGTTTTAGAGGCAATGGCTAAGCCTCCAACCCGCTACTATCTTCGAGCCAACACCCTTAAGATTTCACCGGAAGAACTAGTGGAGAGGCTTGAAAGGAAAGGTTTGAAGGCTTCCCAACATCCACAGCTTAAAGAGGCTCTGTCTCTTCCTTTGGAAGGTCCGAACCCTGTTCCGGAGTACCCCTTGAAAGTGGTGGTGGACAAGTTTACAGCGGAATCCGTTATGGTGGGAGCCCACGTTTACGCCCCTGGAGTTTCCTCAATGAAGGGGGTGAGAAAAGGCGATATGGTCACTATTTTAAGCCCTAAAGGCCATGTGGTTGGCTCCGGAATAGCCGAAATGGATGAAGCTGAAGTTTTACTGTCCAAGCAGGGTTTGGCAGTTAAAATTACTGATCCGCTTTACCGGGCTCCAAGCCTCCGCGAAACGGAGGAATACCGTAAAGGCTTTTTCTACTTGCAGTCTCTCCCCTCCATGGTAACTGTCAGGGTTTTGGAGCCCAAGCCCGGCGAAACCATTGTAGACTTAAACTGTGCTCCGGGAGGGAAGCTTTCCCACATCTACCAGCTTACCGGTGGAGGAGCAGCCATTTACGGGTTTGACCGTAGCCCCAGAAAGATCCGTTTAACCGCTCGAACCTTGGAGAGGCTGGGCTACCGCGGCGTGAAACTTATTGCCGCCGACTCGAGATACGTTGATTTAGACTATCCCGAGATTAAAGCTGACAGGGTGCTTGTAGACCCTCCATGCAGCGCCCTAGGTGTAACGCCTAAACTCTACGACTGGAAGACAGCTGAAGACGTGAAATCTCTCGCAAACTATCAGAGGCAGTTCCTTAAAGTGGCAGCTAAAATCGTGAAGCCTGGAGGCATAGTTGTCTACAGTGTTTGCACCATGACGCTGGAGGAATGTGAGGAAAACGCTCGGTTTGCCGTAGAAAAGTGTGGGTTGAAACCTGAGCCTCAACCCTTCCACCTAGCCTCAACAGGCTTACCCATTTTCGCTGAAGCTGAGCTTTTCCAACGTTTCCACCCTCACATTCACGGGTTCGGATATTTTATAGCTAGGTTCAGGAAACCTTCTAGCTGAGGGGTTAAGCTTGAAGGGTGAGGTAGCCATCCTACGTAAGGGCGAAACTTCAGCCCTCCAGGTTCTTGAAAACCTGCTCGAGAAAGCTAAACGTGAAGGTGAAGCTGGAGCTGTGGCTGTCTTTATAGGTTTAGTGAGAGGCTTCACGTCGAAGGGTGAACCCGTGGAAGGTTTAAGCTATGAGGCTTACGAGGAGGTTGCCATTCCCGCCTTGCAGCGAATCAGAAGCGAAGCGTTATCCAAGCCTGGAATAGTTGAAGTTTTCATTTACCATGTGGTGGACGACCTAAAGGTTGGAGACGAGATAGTCTATGTGGCTGTGGCTGGAAAACATCGAAAAGAAACCTTTCAAACTTTAACGGAACTCGTGGAAAAAGTGAAGTTTGAGGTTCCCATTTTTAAGAAGGAGAAACTTAAAAACGGAAGGGCCTACTGGGTAAGCGAGGTGGAAGCTGAGAAAGGGAAAGAAAAAGTTTAACTGCTGGCTTCTTCACTGTTCGCGCCGTTATAGTAGAGGGATGCGGTGGTAAGTCTTAGGAAGCCTTCGATCTCTCTCCGTAGTTCCTCATCGTTAAGGCAGCGTTTTAAACAGTAGGCTTTTTCTACAAGGTGGCTGCGCAGCCTGTCGATAAGCTCCTCTGGGATTTCTATTCCAAACTCGTTAAGCTTATGTTTTATCAGGGCTTTCCCGCTGTATTTGTCGAAGACGAATACCGCTCTGCGACCTACCTCTTCAGGGGCAATAGGCTGATAGGTGTAAGGGTTCTTGAGAAGCCCGTGGACATGTATTCCGCTGGAATGCCTGAAAACATTTTCACCGCAGATAGGTGCGAAATGCCCTATGGGGATCCCTGAAAGCCTCTCCACAGTTTTTGAGAGCTCATAAAGCCTTGAAAGCTCCACGCCCACATGCTTATTATAGATAACCTTTAAGGCCACCACCACAGGTTCGAGGGCAGCGTTCCCCGCTCTCTCACCTATCCCGTTAACGGTGACACTGGCCCATTCAGCGCCCCCCTCGATGGCGGCTAAAGTGTTAGCCACCGCCAGCCCTAAATCGTTGTGGGCGTGGATTTCAACGGCTATGCCAACCTCTTTAACCAGCCTTCTCACCAGCCTCTTAGCCAGGTCCGGCGTTAGGATTCCAAGGGTGTCAGCCAGCCTAAGCCTGTCAGCTCCAACTTCCAGAACTGTTTCAGCATATTCCTTCAACATCTTGTAGGGTGTCCTAGAGCCGTCCTCAGCAGTCACCGAAATGTAGAGACCTAAACTTTTAGCCTTCTTCACAGTCTCTCTAATCCTGCTTAAGGCTTCCTGCCATGAAATGTTAAGCTTATATTTCAGGTGGATGGGGCTGGTTGCCAGCGAGATAGCTATAGCGTCGGCACCCGTCCTGGCCACGGCCTCCACATCCCTAATGTTGGC